>JAZKIJ010000009.1:37101-56394 GCA_040384905.1 Patescibacteria group bacterium | reverse complement strand
CCAAAAGTGGGGGGAGGCGTTTGTAGCATTTGCGGGTCCCTTGTCTAATATATGTCTCGCGCTTATTTTTGCGGGGTTAGTTCGATTTTCTGAAGTGCTCGGTTTGTCTGAAACCTTTGTGTATTTAGCAGTCCAAATCGTTGCTCTTAATATTTTCCTTGCTATCTTTAACTTGGTACCATTGCCGCCGCTTGATGGATCAAAGATATTTCCTAAATTCCTGCCGTTTTCTCTGCAAATGAAATATGAACAATTCCGGTCGTTTATGGAACAAAATATTGCCCTCGCGTTTGGGTTGGTATTAATTATATTTATTGTGATTCTAGGCGGTCCACTGGCTGACCTCACGCGGGCCATCTCATTTTGGCTGATTGGCTAATTGACTATAAGGTAAATATAGTGTATAGTAAGGGTGCTCTGCGGTTGAGTGTTGTAGGTCTGGGGTACGACGCTCCTGCATCTGAGAAGTAACCATTGGTCTCGTCCGCTTGTGGTTGCGAATAGGGTCTGGCATCTATTAGGGATGCCGGACCCTTTTTATTACCCGCTGTATTGCTTTCAGGGGTGGTATCTGACAATCCCTTTTCCTTGCAAAATACCCTCAATAGTAGTATCTTATGCGGGCTTTATGGCAACAATAAATCAATTAACAAGAAAGAAACGTGTCGACCCAGTCACCAAGCGTAAGACAGGTGCGTTGTACATGGGCTTTAACTCAATCGAGAACAAGCCTAACTACTACAACTCTCCATTCAAGCGTGGTGTATGTACTCGTGTAACAACAAAGACTCCGCGTAAGCCGAACTCTGCGATTCGAAAGATTGCTCGTGTTCGTCTAAGTAACGGAATGGAAATTACAGCGTACATCCCAGGTATCAAGCACACCCTCCAAGAACACTCAGTGGTATTGGTTCGCGGTGGTCGCGTGAAAGACATCGGCGTTAACTACACTATCGTTCGTGGAAAATACGATGCGACTGGTGTGGCGGAACGACGGATGGGACGGTCACGATACGGAGCCAAAAAACCAAAAGCGAAATAATTCACTTCATCTGCGTTGTTGAACTGCAGTAAAATTTAACTCACCGTATAAAAATACGGCTCATCAAATTTTCTTTGTTCGCCTAGCAGCTAAAGCAAATTCTATCGCTTTTGCCTAACTGGCAAAACTGGGACATAACGTATCTCAGTATAAAAACCAAGCTTTTTTCTAAATTGATTCAGATCCGCGAAAGAGCAAGAGTTTCAAAGAAGACGTATGAATAATACGGCGACTGCGACACTCGCAGCTCTGACAAAGGAGATGTTCAATTTTGAGAAAAGATTTATAAATAGTCTATATTCGCTATAGATAACGGATGCGATTCAAGTCTTCGGACTTCGGAATCAGAATATGCGAAGAATGAAACAGGAGGCTTTGCCATTCTATTCATTCTTAATTATTAAAATTAAGAACTTACTCACATGCGACGTCCAATTAAAAAACGACCAGTCGTCAAACCAGACATCCAATTCGGATCGGTTGACATTGAACGCTTGATTAACTACATCATGCTTCGTGGTCAGAAGGAAACAGCCCGCAAAATTGTGTACGCTGCCTTCACAGAAATCAAAGAACGAAAAGACGGAGGAGACCCAATTGAAGTATTTAATACAGCCATTCGTAACGCTGGTCCAATGATGGAAGTACGCTCACGCCGCGTTGGTGGAGCTAACTACCAGGTACCACGTGAAGTTCGTCCAGAACGACGACTAGCCCTCGCACTACGATGGATCATCACGGGAGCTCGAAATCAAAAAGGTGTCCCAATGCACAAAGCATTAGCACAAGAATTGATTCTTGCAGCCAAGGAAGAAGGAAATGCGGTGAAGAAGAAGGAGGATACGCATAAGATGGCAGAAGCTAACCGAGCCTTTGCCCACTTCGCCTGGTAATCCAAAAACACTCAAATTTGACGATTCGCTTTGTTGGACTGCGAAAAAAGACCCTCCCTGGACATGCGTCCCAGTCGGGTCTTTTTTCTTGCCCGTCGCGCGACTCATTCAAATTTGAGTGTTTTTAATTTGAAACGAACTACTGCGTTGAGTACGCAAAAAAGCCGCTCCCTGGACTATTCGTCCCAGTCGCGGTTTTTTAGCGTTTTAACTCTAGTTTTATACTTTAATTTTCGTAATTTCTTGTTCTAAAAATAGGAATACTTCCCGCATTTTTTATATCAGAGGCACCGCTATACGAAGATACTATAATTGCCTTAACGCCTTTTAAATTTGCATCTCGCACATCCCATATTGTTGGCTCATACGAAGATAGATCTAATATTTTTGGTGTAGAAGTATAAGGAATTGATGCAAAAGTAATACCCGTGATGGTATCAGAAGGACTGTACTCCTGAATTGGTATAGTAAGTGCAGATGCCCCTGCAATAGCTTTAGCAGCGCTTCTGGCAGTTTTGATATCCATGTATGCTGGATCAACAGTGCCGATTTTTGCTCTGAAAAATCCCGCATGCCAATTTACTCTATATTCCACTTCAATAATATAATTTCCTTTTTTTAATTTTATTCTAGGTGTGGCGGTTGCGTTCTCTCTTAAAGAGGATTCCACAATAGTTTTGCCATTGACTAAAATCTTAACCGAATCCCACTGGGGGTCAGAATAATCAAAATACACAGTTGTGTCATTAGGATATGAGAAAGAGCCAATCCAATAGGCACCTAAAGAATATTCATCAAATTGACTATAATCGCCCCCTCTTAGTAAATCGTTGGGATATATCAGTAATGGCTGCTCTACAATTTCAGAGTTTATTACTGGTGTAAAATTTTTTGTATTGAAGAAGTAAGCACGGAATTTATTTGTTGGAATTAAAGATTTATCCGTTACAAGTTTATTTCCCCAGGGGGTAAGCGCGCTAGAAGTTTTAGGTGACGTTACTTTTACTTTATAGGTTAAGGTAAATGGTTCACCATTACCGTCATGGTGAGTTGCACTTATAGTATATCTGCCAGGGGTGCTGTATGTATGACCAGTGCCAGACACTGAGGTCATTCCGTCGCCCCAATCAATCATTAATCCGCTCGCATTATTTGGATCATTGTTTTGAGTTATAAAATTCCAGGTTCCATATTCTCCTGCCTGAATAGTTTTAGGACCGGTAATCTTAGTAATGGTATTGAGAGGTTTTCCTGTTTGATATTTTTGTAAATTAGCTAATTCTTGTTGAAGGTTTTGAAGTTGAATTAGTAGTTGCGCTATAAGATCAGATTTTGCTGAAGTGGTGGAAACGTTGTTTGTTGTCTGAGCGAAACTTATTTGTACACTGTGCGTATAAGTGAACGTTATTAAAAGCACAAATAAAAATATTTTATATAATTGCATAGTTTTAATGATATTAGATAATAAAATAATATCATAGTAATAATCAAATGAGCGGCTGTATCAGACAGCAGGAATATAAGACCGATGAGTATCAAAACGCTGAATGTCGGTGGGTCACGCAAACGGAGTTAGATGAAATTTTAGCCACTGACCCGCGGATGCGAAAAGAAGTCCATCGCTATGCCAGTGAGGCGTTAAAAGTAGTGCAGACCCGGAATACTTAGTTAAATCTACAGTCTCTATACTGTGAGACATGCAGTTTATACAGTCTGATATACTTTTATATATGAATATTAAAAAAATTTCGACACTGGTTGCCTGCGGTATACTCGTTGCTACTTTAGTATATATTGCAGCAGATCGTAAAATTGTTGCTTTAGTTTTTGGGGCTACTAATCAACAAGCCGCTGTGACGTTATCAAAAAATGAGACACAAAATGTTGTGTCCTGGTTAAAGAAGCTTCAGTATACTAATTCGAGACAAAATAGTTTCGGTGCGATTACAGTCAGTGATGGCGTGGCGGTATATGAAGATGGTACGGAACGTCCGTTGCGCCGTGTCATTCCTTATTTTTCACACCTCGCTGTATTGGGAGTGCTGGATTCAGGTACCTACGGCAGTGTTACTGTGGCTGAACGGTGGATTCATTGGTACGCACATAATCGCAATACTAATGCCGGTGTACCGCTTGATACGTGGTACTCAGCTGATGGTGCGTATAGTACTACCTGTCCGGTAGCTCGAGATGAGCGGCAATGTAACACTATTGATGCCGAGGATAGTTCCGCAGCCTTATTCTTTGTAGTGATTGATAAATATATTGCAGCGGGAGGTAGTAAAACATTTATTCGAAATAATAAATCAGCTATTCGTGGCACTCAAGACACCCTCCTAGCTTTGATAGATGCTGATGGAGTAAGTTGGGCTAAAAAAACATACCCCATAAAATATCTCATGGATAATGTAGAGGTCTTAGCTGGACTTGAAGCGGCTGTTCGAATAGAAACCCAAATTTTTAAAGATATTGCTCGGGCCCAGCAGTTATCTGCTCGAGTAGTAATATTGCGTGATACGCTGCATGGTGGTGGTATCGGCAGTTTTTATAGTACTAGTACTGGACAGTACGCAATCTACAAAGATGGTGCTGGTACGCAAGGTATTTCAAATATGAAGACTTGGTATCCAGATATCATGGCACAATTGTGGCCAACGGTATTTAATCAGGGTAGTAACATTAAGTCGTATGTTAATGCAGTAAATGCTCTTAAGTCGCAACTGCCACCGCAAACATTAGAAAAAGGTGATTGTATTACTCTGAAAAATATTACGGGTGATGCACATGCTCCGGTTATCGCGTATGCATTAAGAAAAGCAAGTGCCGTAGGTGCTGATGCTCTTACGAAATGTATGTATAACAATATGAAACCGACATATGCTTGGCCTGTGACTGCTGCTGATGCGGGTTGGTTACTCCGTCGGTAGTAAATTAAGGGTTGAATAAATTAATATCTGACTTAAGTAAAATTTAAGTTACTGTGAGGTATGAAGTCGAAAAAGTCAGCTCGTGCTGGCTTTTTTCGAATATTACTTTGTGAAAAACTTGTGATTTTAGATTGATTGGGTATTGTAGGGGGTAGTGGACACTCTGTTCTTGAAGGAGAACAACTTAATGGATGAAATAGTGATGGCCGAAGTGAGGGTGGTGCGTGATATTACCAGCATCCTCATCAAAAGTACGCGCAAGCGACAATTACGACCGGGTATCAAAGCGTTGTTTTACGATTCACACTCAGGTGAGGTACTGATGGGTACGTTGCCCGAAGGCTATCCGCTGAGGTTTAATCTGCCGGGTGGGGGAATAGATCCTGGGCAGTCGGCCGCCACTGCACTGTGTCGGGAAATTGAGGAAGAACTGGGTATTACCACCTACACTTCTCGAACGATTGCATCGCTTCCGGTTGTGGCGCATGCCGAACTACCCTTTGAACGTGAAGGCTTCAGAGGAAAATATGAGTTTATTGTGGCTGTACCACATCGTCAACTCGACACTATTAAAGCTATGCCTAACAGCAAAATGCTGTTGTGGCCAGCAATGAGTTGGCAGGAGGCGGTAGAAAAGGTGCGAACCTTGCGGTACGGGGGACCGGAAATGGGTGTGCTGTACGAGCAGGCCCTTCGAAGCATCCCTCAGTTACTTGACCGCTGAACAACAAAAAAGCGAGCCATCAGGCTCGCTTTTCTTTTTTTTGCTATAAAACTGCGCCGTTATATTCGTTTACTTTGATTTGGGTGAGGTCGAAGTCTTCTAAACAATTGAGGTTGACCATGTACATGTAGTTGCCGTTGCCATCGTGGCCGTGGCCGTAGGCTTGGACGCCACAGGTTTTGCAAAAGGTGTGGTCGATGTGGTGTTTATTAAAATGGTACGTCGTTTGGGCGTCTGCTCCGCGTAGAAGTGTAAAAGCGGTGTCTGGTACAAACGTTAATAAAAAGCCCTTACGTCTGCAGTGAGAGCAGTTGCAACGCATTCCTTCGGTAAACTCGCCTTCTACCGTATAGGCTACGGCTCCACAATGGCAACTGCCTTGATATGTTTTCATAAAGATATTCTAGCACTTTATTTTTTATGACTACAGAGTGGGGTAATAAAAAACAGCCTGAGCTGTGTCAGGCTGTTTCTCGCGAAACGATTATCGATTATTCAACTCGACTATCTTTTCCAGTTTCAACAAACTTAACACATTGACCTTGATTCTTGAATCCATAGGTTGTGTATCCGCCTGATTTGCAGTCATCCTTGGTGGTGGCTGTCGGAGGAACAACTACTTCTGGTTCAAAGTCGTAAATAGTTTCACTTGAATCAGTGTTAACTACTACGTTATCAAGATGTCCACTGAGTCCCACATCACTCGTTGAGGTGTCTCCCACATTCAAAGCAAACGCTCGGATGTTAGAGTCAGGACTCAAGAGGTTCATGTCAGCTGGTACAGCTGGACAAGTGAACGGTGAAGATGATCGTTGTGTAACGTCATATGCTTGCGTTGGATCAAAGACTACGGTTGTAAAGGCAGACGTTGAACCGGTGGTTGGTACCACATTGTATCGACAGTCATAGAATTTATCATCTGACGAGGTTCCAAAGTTAGCGTATACACTCATATAGAATTGATTAGCATCCGCTACTGTGCCACTCGCGATTTTGAAATCATACGAGATACTATTTACATCAGCAATCGGAGCGTTAATGAAGTTTTCACCGATAAACTTATCACTTGCATTGGCGCCAATCGGGAGAATGTAGAGACTCCCGGTTCCAATACTGGCTGCAACCGTGTTGAACTCAAACGGTGTAGTAGTAGTTAGGTCTCGATTAAACAACCATCCTGGTTGATTTTCACCAGCTGATGTGTCGCCACTGACGACTTGCGTCATGGGGGCCGCAAAAGCAAATGAAGCGTACGACAGGACAATCGCTGTAATGATTGTACTTACTGATACCATTTTTAGTGTTTGTACGGTTTGAGTCATATTTTAATTGGCTTAAGAAATAAAGAACGTACGTAATTACTACGTGAAGGGTTAACACAGAACTGCATCAACCCAACTTATCCATTATAGCACAGTGCTTATATTTGGTATTATTTTATACGAAATAAATATACATACTTGCATTTTTTTATAAATATTGTTTAATAAAGGAGAAGAGCGTTTCAATGGAGGACGTTATGGAGCTTGATGAAGACTACCGGAAGAGATTCGTGAGACTGATGCGTCAGCCCAAAAAAAGAAAGCCGCGGACTCAAGTCAAAAAAATGGTTGAGCCCGCAGTCTCGCTTGAGGTAAAGGAGCAAACCTTCACTCCTATACCAAAGAAGGCATCAGCGCCACTGCCCGGGCTTATGCTCACGCCAAACATGCGTGTTCCAGTACACACGCCAGACTTCCGTATTCCAGTGCTCCTGCTCGACGAGCAGTACCGGTTGTAACCTGAAGTTGTCTTGTAATCAGTTCTCAAAAAAAATCCAAGGCCCATGCGTGCATGGGCCTTTTTTAATAACTGACTCCTGAACTCTTAGCTAGCGGCAGAGCAAGCGGTGACTACTTAACATTTAATAATATCCGTGTATGATAGCGAAAGATTTGAACACTGCAAAAGGGGAATATGATGAACGTATCTGTTTTGGAAGCGAAGTCCGTATCGAGTATTGCGGTTACTCACTCCAAAATTAATCAGGAGGAGGTTACAGTAAGTCCAGAGTTGGCAGTCCTTGTCGATGCGGGTGAATCTGTTGCCTATCTCAAGCTGTGGTTGCAATTGAAAAGAAAAAAGTTCCCACGCCTGTGCTTTTGGCACGTATTCCGGAGGGGGAATTCACCAATGATCGGCTCGAAGCCCTGCTTGATTTGGGGTTTGATTGGTATGTGATTGGTACGCCATCAGCATCACTGGTCGAGAAGATATGTGCCCGAATTACCAAGAGTACCGTAGTGGAATCATGTCGCTATGGACGGCTCAAGCTTCAGGGTCAAATGTTTTATCGAGATGAGAAGTCAGTGAAATTGACCGATAAGGAGTCTAGGCTCCTGCGGACGCTCTTCGAAGCAAAAGGCGAGCCAGTACCTCGAGCACACCTTATGCGTGTTCATGGCTATAAGATTGATGCCAATACCCACACTATCGAATCCCATCTCACGCGCCTCAGAAAAAAGTTCCGTCTGCTGGGGTTTGGGGAGGAGGTGATCTCCCACGCATCTAAAGAAGGTTACAACCTCAAGGTGTAACAACAACAAAACGGCGCGTCCCCAAGACGCGCCGTTATTATGGTACTACTGTTTTGACAGTCACCTCGGTGCGTTATACTAGGGACATGGAAAAGCTACCAAAGTCCGAGGGGAGAGAGACTATGTCGCTCGTTGAGCAAAAACGTGTGGAGGCTTTGGCGTCGATACTCGATCAATTAGAGGCTCGATTTCCGGTGGAAATGAAACGAACGTTTATTTCAAACGAACGAGAATACGCACTAACCAGTCCCGCTGACTGCATGGTCGCTTTTGCGCAACAAAACCGCGAGGCTGTAGAAGCGCTCTATACCGAAATCATTGGTAAAGATGATTATCGCGCCGAGCAAGCGACGGTAAAAATTTTAAAATTATTTGAAGCGTACGAAAAAACGGTGGCGCTGTACGCTGAACTGCTGAGCTACTATCCAGTAGCAGCGGCGCGAGTTACCAAAAAATTACCCCCGCTGTCTGAAATATCTGCCCACGGAACAGCGGTTTGGAAGGATATTAGGTAATCTGTTCATTAGTTCTTTATATATGACAATTGATTTTGATACTGAAATACAAGCGCACTTAGAACAAGTGAGAAAATTACAAAAACCGTCTGGCGTATTTACTGCGTCCGCCCACGATGTTGCGACTGGCTACGACAAAGCCTGGTTACGCGACATATATTTTATGACGTTAGGGTTTTTGGAAACGGGGGAAATAGACGTGGTGCAAAAAGCAGCGCGGGCGTTACTTGAGGTCTTTGTGAAGCACGACGCTAAAATTAGCTGGGCAATTGAACATAAACCCCACGAAACCTGGCAACGTATTCACGCTCGATTTCATCCGGAGACGTTTGATGAGTACTGGGAAGAATGGGGGAATAGTCAAACTGATGCGGTCGGGGAGGTCCTTAATATTATTGTGGAGCTTGAGTTGCGGGGTGCGAGCGTTGTACAAACGACTGAGGAACGAGAGGTAGTGCAAAAAATAATCAACTATCTCGTGGCTCTCGAATACTGGCAAGATCCTGATAACGGCATTTGGGAAGAGAACATGGAAGTGCACGCTTCATCGGTTGGTTCATGTGTCGCTGCACTAGAAAAGGCATCTACTGTAGAATGGCTTACCGTTCCCGCTGAGGCTATCGAGCACGGAAAAACAGCGTTACGAAACTTACTACCCCGAGAATCTACTAGTAAATTTGCTGACCTAGCTTTGCTCACTTTGATTTATCCATTTGCAGTTACGACCGAAGAAGAGACTCAAACAATTTTACGTAATGTTGAATACCACCTGACACGAGATAAGGGAGTGATTCGCTATAAGCTCGACCGGTACTACAATCAAAATGAAGACGGGTATAGCGAAGAAGCAGAATGGTGTTTTGGATTGTCATGGCTCGCTATTATTTATGCCGACCGCGGTGAAAAAGAAAAAGCCTACTACTATTTACGTCGTGCCAAATTAACGGTGACACCCCAAGGACAAGTGCCCGAACTCTACTACTCTCATACTGATATACCTAATGACAATACGCCGCTAGGGTGGGCCGAAAGTATGTACGTAGTGGCGTTAAAAAAAGTTAAAACTCTTGATTTGATTTAAAAAGGATGTTGTATGCTAGATAACACCGTGTCCTTGTCAGGAACACGGTGTTTAATCATAGTTCATCACCGAAGATGATTTCATACATATTTTGGGGCAGGAGAATGTAGCCCGTATCATCTGCTTCTTGAGGGGACATTCCTAACCTCACTTCAGCCAGCCATACATTTGTGCGTTTCCCCTCTTCATTTGTGATTGAGGTGGGTAAACCTAAAACCTCAATTTGACTAATGTACAACGGTAGCGAAAGTATAGGATTACAGAGTCTTAGCCCATGCGGCGACATTTTTTCGTTTGAATAAGCCTGTTCCAGTGCCGAGTCTCCCGCATAGTCACTAATAGCATAGCTAGAAATAATTTCGCGCATAGCTGACTCGGTACTGCACCTAATGGTGTGATTTATAGTCAGTGGTGGAGTAAGTTTGTGTGGTTCTGCTTGTGCAGTCTGTGAAATAAGGCTCAATGTGTAAAGAACAAAGACTGATTTCCATATATCTACCAACATCGCTTTTCTCCTTTCCTGGGTGGCGCGATATACTATTAGTATACCACTCTGCATTTGGTAGTCACGTTGATTATTTATTTGATATACTTAAAGATATGATAAAAGTCATGTATCTGTTTATAGGAATCGCCCTGATTGCAGCCCTTATTAGTGTATTTATGGCCGGAAGTGTTGATGCGCCAACCCCTACCGATACGGTCGAAGAGCCGGTAGCGGTAATGTGTACGATGGACGCGATGCAGTGTCCTGATGGAAGTTACGTAGGTCGAACAGGACCAAACTGCGAGTTTGTGTGTCCTGAAATTCCTGCTCCGGTTGAGCAAGATAATTCAGACATGATTACGCTAACTTCACCGCAACCAGAAGCGGTCATTACTAATCCGTTAAAAATTACGGGTCAAGCGCGCGGTGGGTGGTATTTTGAAGCCTCTTTCCCCGTTGTGCTCACTAACTGGGACGGGTTAATTATCGCTGAAGGGCCAGCTACGGCCGTGGGAGATTGGATGACGAGTGAGTTTGTTCCCTTTACCGCTACACTTAATTACACCAGTCCCTACAAAGCCGGCGATCCTGATTTTATGAAACGGGGTACATTAATTTTGAAAAATGATAACCCTTCTGGGTTACCTGAAAATGATCGGGCGATAGAAATTCCGGTGCGCTTTGCACCGTAGGAATCTATTCAGTAGATTCTGGTATACTAGTAGTATTATTCATGTAAGGATATACATACCGTGTAATTCAGATACTCTTCACACAAACCCTTAGTAACTAATCTATATTTGTATGGCAAAAGGAAATGACATGCGTAAAGAAAAGAAGAAACCAAAAAAAGATAAAATTAAAGACATAAAAATTTAAATAACAAAACGAGTCGTGTGCCGCAATTGAGCACATGACTCGTGTTGTATTAGCTTCATCTGCATGACAAAAATAATTATAACTACGGTGGTCGGATTAATTGCCGCTACCTTGGTAGGGGTGTGGTATTTCAGTGGGATGGATACTGATATGGCTGGCGTAGAACAAAAAATGGTGCCCGACACGGTTGCTCCCCTGGCTAATCCGGATCAAATTAAAGGGAAGGATAGTATAACGTCACTAGTACAATTAGGTAAAAGTATGGAGTGTACTTTTTTCTTTAGTAGTGAGGGGGTAAAAGGTGAGGGCACAGGCTTTTTTGACAAAGGAAATGCCCGGGTTGATTCGTTATATACAAATACCGATTCAGCTCCAACCGCGTCATATATGATTACTGATGCCGTAAACAACATGATGTACACCTGGACGCTTGATAACGGCGTGGCGCAAGGGGTAAAAATGGCGATTCCTCAAGAGGGAGATATCCCAACCACTACACCGAGCGTTCCTACCCCTGATGCGAGCGTGACTCCCGACACGGCGGTTGAATATGACTGTAAGCCATGGATTGTTGATGGTTCTGTGTTTGTGCCGCCAACTGATGTAGAGTTTATGGATATGACTAGTCTGCAACAACAAATGGAAGCGATGCAGATGAATATGGATATGTAATAAGGTACGCTTGGTGCCATTAAAAAATCTCACCGCGGGTGAGATTTTTTGTGTCACAATTTCACAATATGTCAAAAATAGTGTATGGTAATACCCTATGTCAAAAATGGAAGGATTAATTGTATTTAATGGTGTGTCATATGAGTATGATGCCACCCGGCCAATTCTTAAAGAGGCTAATTTTGTAGTGCGTCGTGGTTCTAAGTTAACTCTTATGGGTCAAAACGGAGCGGGTAAAAGTACCTTGTTTGCCTTGATTACGGGTCTCCTTAAGGTTGATGAGGGTGATATTAACATGCAACCCCGTACAACCATTGCGGTGTCTCGCCAAATTATTCCGCGTGAAGAACTAACGTTAACCGTAAGAGCTTTTTTTGAGCAGTGTTTTAAAGAAAAGGTGTACGATATTGATCCTAAAATTGATGAAGTGCTTGAGATTGTAAACTTGGTACCCACTGAAAAAATGAAAGAGACGTTTAAAGACCGAATCATCGGTAGTTTCTCAGGGGGACAGCAAGCGCGGTTACTATTAGCGCAAGCCCTTATACAAAACCCGGATGTGCTGTTGCTTGATGAGCCAACTAATAATCTTGATGTAGCCGGTATTGAACATCTAACGCTATTCCTCAAAGAGTACAAAAAAACCGTACTGGTTATTTCCCACGATGCTGATTTCCTTAACTCATTTACTGACGGCGTGTTGTATTTAAATGTGCAAAATAGACAAGTGGAGCAATACAATGGTAACTATCACGCGGTGTTAAAAGATATTGCCGCCCGCGTAGAAAAAGAACAGCGTCAAAACGCCCAGCTCGCTAAAGAAATTCAAGCTAACAAAGATAAAATTAACTACTTCTCTAACAAAGGTGGAAAGATGCGTTTGGTAGCGAAACGCATGCGTGATGAAGTGGAAGAAGCGGAAGAAAATAAAGTCGAGGTGCGTCGTGAAGACCGTACTATCAGACCATTTACTATCGAGGCACAACCTGATGTTCCGGTGGACGTAGTGAAACTGACGTCATATAAAGTAATTCGTAACCACCAGCCAAAAGATGTGGAGTCTAATCTCGTTATTAAACGGGGTTCACACTTGCAAATTATTGGTCCAAACGGAATTGGTAAAACAACCTTGCTTGAATCGCTCGCATCTGGACATGCCAAGGGTGAGCACATTGCCGACGGTGTAAAGATTGGCTACTACCGTCAGGACTTTTCTAACCTTGAATTTGATAAAACCGTATTTGAAACCTTGATGGATTCAATGCCTCGAAAGATTGAAGAAGAAATGCGTTCGATTGCGTCAGGCTTTTTACTTACTAACGACGTAATGAAAACAAGAGTTGGTAATCTGTCTGAAGGACAAAAAGGGTTAGTAGCGTTTGCGAAACTCACTATGGAGCGCCCAGGCTTACTTATTCTCGACGAGCCAACTAACCACATTAACTTCCGACACATCCCTGTTATTGCTGCTGCCCTCCATGAATACAAAGGAGCCATGATTTTGGTTTCTCACGTGCCAGAATTTGTGGAGCAAATCCGCATTGATGAGGTGCTTGACCTTGGAAAAGTAAGCAAATGAGCGTAGCGATTATTGCGCACTTTGTTCCCGATTTGTCCTCCTAAGGCAAATCGCTGGAACGTTCGCTCTAAAATTAGATTAGCTCACTTTGCAAATACGTTCTAATTATTTTTAACTAAATTAATTTTTAAAAAGACTGGTTCACCAACCAGTCTTTTTTTGCTATTACTCTCTCAGTTGTTATAATCATCCGACGTATGAAAAAAATTATTATTGGCGTACTGGGATTAGTGGTGGTTATGGGAATTGCCGGAGCTAGTTACTATTTTTATTTTAAAGAAAGTGACTATGGCGAACAAAAACCACCAAAGGATTTGTCCGGTTTAATTGTGGAGCCGGCAGCCGTACCAATGAAAGGGAAGACTTTTATGGTGCCTAATGCAACGAGTACGCAAGTGACGCTTGATTTGGTTGCCTCGACCGCCAAACGTGATTACCCCATGGGTCGGTTTACCGCTACCGACGGGGTAACTTCCCAAACCCTGGTCGCGCTTGATAATTTCACCTCAGAGTTTGCTAATAACCTGCGTGCGGTACCGATTATGGTTACGCTCGGTGAATCAGAAACTTACTACCTGGCTATTTTGGAAGGAGAAGAAATGAAACATATTAACTCACTACCGCTCGGGGAATTAATTAAGATTCAAAGTGTTACCCGGTCTGGTAATCAAGTAACGGTGGACTATTTTGTACATAATCGTGAACAAGCACTATCGGAAGTGCCAGCTTTAGCTACCGCCGCTATTTTTGATATTGAAGGACAAAAAGTGGTGCAAGCGGGTCGTGATCCTAAAAATGAAACGGTGGTGGATGTGAAATCTTTTGTTGGAGAATACCTTTGGAAAACAACAAAATATCCGGATGGACGAACGGTCACCCCTAATAAACTAGAAGTATTTACGATGCTGTTTAATGCCAATCAAATTAGTTTGGGTACCGATTGTAATACGGGAAGCGCTACCTATAAGGCCGAAACTGGTTCGAGCACTACTTTTACGGTTGATACGGTTGCCTCAACAAAGATGTTTTGTGAACCGGGTCAAGAAGGAGAATACTTTTCTATGGTGCAGAGCATTACCAACTACGAAGAATTACCATCAGGAGCGTTAGCCTTTACGCTCGCCGATAATGCGGTGATGACCTTTACTCCTAAAGAAGAAGCCCTTCCGTTTGCTAGTACTACACCAGCGCAATAAACTTATAGTGTACTCCGAACAGCACTCGATCGTTTAAGGAGGGTAGCAATCACTAGGGAAGCGATAAAAATACTGGCTGACAATAAGAGGAAGGTGGCGTTGATGGCGTCAACGGTAATGCCTTTCTCCATAAATTCTTCGACATCAAGAGACGCCCCAATACTGACAAAGGTAAATGAACCCAGGATAGTCCCGAGGAACGTGGCGAAAGAATGTTTTAAGAACGGCGCGCGAAATATACCGGCGGCGTAATTAACTGCATCAAAGGGCATAAAGGTGAGATGCATCGTGAGTATGGTCATAAAGGGATGGGTGCGCAATGGTCCGCTAATGTTTCGTATGAGAGCAGGCAAGGATTTGGGTGACACACTAAAGTATCGTCCAATAGCGTGTGCTACCATCGCGGATAAATTGGCGCCAATCATGGTGTACACAAAACCCCATAAACCAAAGAATATTCCCGACAAGATAGTCAACGCGCTTGCCGGGAAAAACAACACCGGACGCACGGTATACAGAGCAATATAAAGTAGTGGCCCCCACATCGTACCGGTGATAAATGTAAATAGCGTCAAGGATAATTGATTCCAATCTTGACCTGATACTACTTTTAACTGCCACAGATAATACAGCGCACTTCCCCAGATGATAATAATTATTAGTTTAGGAAGTATTTTCCCCGCTAGTGTCTGCACATCACTGCGTAGATTTTTTATTTGGGTGGCAAAAAAGACATCGCCTACTTTTTTAACTAGTAACGCGTAGGTCGGGTAGGCGTAGATGGTGCGGCGTAGTTTCCATAAAGAAAGTTTTTGATCCATCGCTAGGGTAAAGAGGGCAATTAATTCCCCTGCGCGTTCACCTGCTATATGAACCCCGAGTATTTTTCCTGAGAGTCGTTTAACAAACACTACGACGACCCCCTGTTCCGCATCGTCAGTTCGAGCGCGGTCATTTTGAATGTAGGGGACTTCAATGCGGTAAAAATCCCGTTCACTGTACTGCTCTTCGACCTGTGTTTGTGAGAATCCGACCTGAGCTAATTCTGGTTGGGTATAGGTTACTTTAGGGATAGCGGAGGGGGTGAATCTAAGCCAGCCTTTCGTAGCAATACGCGCCACTACTCCTCGAGCAGCAGCGTCGGCCATGTGGGTAAATTTCATGGTGTCTGCAACATCCCCTAACGCGTACACTCGTTTATTGGATGTTTGGTAGGCTGCATTAACAGTAATACCAGACGCGAGCGTTTTAATATGAGCGGTCTCAACTCCTAACGGAACGTTCGGAGTTCGGCCAATAGCTAGCAATACTTTATCAAAGGCAATTTCTACCTCGATATCCATATCACTATGGGTGACATAGGCGGTACTCCCATCAACGTGGTGTATGCTCGCCTGTTGCAATATAGTAATTCCGTTAGAAATAAACGCTTTTTTGATGATTGGTTGGATAGCCACATCTTCCTTTTGGGCAAAGACTGAACCATTATCGAGTATCGTGACTGTACTCCCAAGGAGGGCAAGAGCCTGGCCCATCTCAAGTCCAATCGGTCCAGCGCCCACAATTAGCGTCCGGGCAGGGATTGATTCGAGTGTAAAAAGATTTTGATTGGTCAGTATTCGGCTCGGGTCTAAGCCGGGGATATCAATCACGCGCGGACTAGAGCCCGTTGCAATAATGGCTTTTTTAAAGGTGATAGTATCCTCGTGTACGATGAGGGTGGTAGGGCTCGTAAATCTGGCTTCCCCTTTCACTACTGTAATACCAAGCTTCGAAAAGTGTTCTGGCGTTTCGTGTTCTAGGGTTTCGTTAATTTTTGTGCGCGCGTAATTAAACGCTTCACGGCGGTAGTTTTCGGTGTGACCGTTATTTCCAGAGATAGAAATAGCTGCGTGATACGACTTGGCGTGATGGAGGAGGGCTTTGCTGGGGATACAGCCTGAATTTGTACATTCACCTCCCAGACGATCACGTTCAATGAGGAGGACTTTTTTACCAACTTTAGCGAGTCCTACTGCGCTCGTGAGTCCACCTGACCCCGCTCCAATCACTACGACGTCGTATTTCTTTTCCATAAATCAACTGTAGCGCACGTAATGGGAAGCGTAAAGCAAAGTAAATTTATTATTAGGTCCCGCTTTGTTCCTTACGCTACTTTTTGGGGGGCGGATGAGAGGCTTGTCTTGACTGTAATAAAGATGTGACAAAATAACATGGGTGGGGTATAGTACTGGCACCTTGCCAATTTTGGCAATTTTCTTTTCGGTTGCGCACCCCGATTTGGCGTAAAAGCCTTATTTGTCGCTTAGAGAGGAAGTTTATTTAAAATAATTTATACATATATTATATGGCTCGAGAATTCCCGATTAATCGCATGCGTAACTTTGGTATTGTGGCGCACGTGGACGCTGGTAAAACCACTACCTCAGAACGGGTACTGTTTTACACCGGAATGTCCCACAAAATTGGAGAAGTGCACGATGGTGCTACGGTAACCGACTGGATGGAGCAAGAACGAGAACGAGGTATTACGATTACCGCCGCGGCGATTTCTTGTAACTGGTCAAAATCAGAAGTGGTAGACCGCAAAGACAAGTCACAGATGTACAACTTCAACATTATTGATACGCCAGGACACATCGACTTTACGGCTGAAGTAAAACGGTCAATGCGTGTGTTGGACGGTGCGGTCGTGGTGTTTGACTCTGTAGCGGGAGTAGAACCACAATCTGAAACCAACTGGGGCTACGCTGATGAGGCAGGGGTGCCACGTATTTGTTTTGTAAACAAAATGGACCGTTTGGGAGCTGACTTTGAAAAATCATACGCGAGTATTTTAGACCGTCTGTCTAAAAAAGCGGTGCGTATTCAACTTCCGTGGGGGGCTGAAGATCACTTAAGTGGAGTAGTGGACTTAGTAAAAATGAAAGCCTTTGTATTTGAAGGTGAAATGGGAATGACTGTACGTGAAGTAGAAATTCCTTCCGAACTACAAGCTGATGCTGAAAAGTATCGTGCGGAATTAATTGAACGAGTGGTAGAACACGATGATACTTTGATGGAAGCGTTCCTCGAAGGGAATCTACCAACTGACGCTGACTTAAAAGCTACCTTGCGTAAAGCAGTGTTGGCAAACCAACTGTTCCCGGTTATGACTGGTTCAGCGCTAAAGAACATTGGTGTTCAACTCGTGCTCGACGCGGTAGTTGATTACTTACCAGCTCCAACCGACTTGCCTCCAGTACGGGGAATCAACCCAAAGACTGATGAAGAAGTTACTCGTACCGCCAGTGACGAAGAACCATTCTGTTCTCTAGCATTTAAATTACAAACTGACCCGTTTGTAGGGCAACTTACATTCTTCCGTGTGTATTCTGGAGTAGTAAAGGCGGGAAGTTACATCTACAATGCAACTACCGGAGAAAAAGAACGATTGGGACGTATCGTACGGTTACAAGCTGACAAGCGAACTGAAATTGAAGAAGTATATGCAGGAGAAATTGCCGCTGGAGTAGGACTTAAAGACGTAAAGACCTCACATACTCTTTGTGATGAAGCTAAGCCAATTGTATTGGAAGAAATTGTTTTCCCGGTACCAGTAGTAGCGATGCGGGTAGAACCAAAAACAAAGAATGACCAAGAAAAGATGGGAACAGCTCTCAAGAAATTGTCTGACGAAGACCCAACCTTCATCGTATCGTCTGATGCGGAAACAATGGAAACTATTATTGCGGGGATGGGAGAACTCCACTTGGAAATTCTCGTGGATCGTATGAAGCGTGAATTCGGTGTTGAAGCCAACGTTGGAGCGCCACAAGTAGCGTACCGAGAAACCATTCAAAATTCAGCTGAAGCAGAACACAAATACATCAAACAATCAGGAGGTAAAGGACAGTACGGTCACGTGAAGATTCGTATTAAACCGCTTGAACCAGTTGATCCAGAAGCTAAAGTTGCTAAAAACGTAACTCGAGAAGAACACTTTGAGTTCGTAAACAACATTAAGGGAGGAGTGATTCCACAAGAATTTATTCCAGCCGTAATGAAGGGAGCAAAAGAAGCGATGGCGCGCGGACAAGTAGCGGGTTACAAAATGGAAGATGTATCAGTTGAGCTCTATGACGGTAGTTACCACGACGTGGACTCTAGTGAAATCGCCTTCCGTTTGGCCGCTATTCACGCCTTCCGAGACGCTGCCAAGAAAGCTAACGCTGTATTGCTTGAGCCAGTAATGAAAGTAGAAATTCGTACCCCAGAACAATTCATGGGTGACGTAAACGGAAATATTTCAAGTAAGCGAGGACAGGTAGAAAGTATGGGAGACCTTGGAGATAAGAAAGTAGTGACTGCCTCAGTACCACTTTCAGAAATGTTCGGATACACCAACACCCTCCGTTCAATGACCCAAGGCCGAGCCAGTATGACCATGACCTTCGACCACTACGATGTAGTACCACCAAACGTATCGATGGAAATTCGAAAAGCGCGCGGTGTGAAGGATGTGGATCTAGAAGAATAAAACAATGAGCACCCGTAAAGGGTGCTTTGTTTTATCCTTCGCCCACATCCTGCAAGTCCTTTTGAGCTAGTTTCGACCATAGGGAGAAAATAGCCAAAAGGTGTACAGCTTCTGTAAGAAGAAGGATATTGAAACAGAGGAATAAGAATAGAAAAAGCGCCCGTCTAGGGCGCTTTTTCTATTCTTATTCCTCGCTATATCCT
>JAZKIJ010000009.1:30332-37091 GCA_040384905.1 Patescibacteria group bacterium | reverse complement strand
TTTATTTTGTAAAAATAATTTCAACCTGTACTGAACTCGTAGAGTTTACTGAAACCGTAGGTTTTGAAGGATGTCCACTTATAAACTTCTCCACCTCCGTACCCACCATATAAAATAGCACCCACCACGGATGCTTTTTTATTTATAAAATATATTTTTACAATAAATTTCCATTTGTGTATAACCACCCTCCGTCCGTATTGTTGTTCGACTATACTTATCTTAATATGAAACAAACTATGCGGATGTCGCTGTCGCTTATCGTGACAATTTTATTAACAGCGGTAGTATTCGGAGCCTCACTATTTTTTACTCATGATGCGCAAGCGCAGGTTGGTATTCCAGCGGCTGGAGTAGAACTTACGGGCTACGCCTGGAGTAGTAACATTGGTTGGATTTCTATGAACTGTAGAACGGGCGGAACTACGGGTAACGATATTTGTGGGACCAGTTCATATCGAGTAACGGTTGCAACCGGAGGAGCACTGACTGGCTACGCCTGGAGTAGTAACATTGGGTGGATTAAATTTGATGGTCTCAGTAGTTTCCCGAGTATGGCTGGTACTGTTGCAGCGAGCGCTCGTGCTACCGGAACCTATCCTAACCTTACCTTTGAAGGGTGGGCTCGCGCTTGTGCGGGGACACTTCCCGGAGATTGTAGTGCTATGACGAGTCGTACAGATGGGTGGGATGGATGGATTTCATTACGCAGTACCGTAGCACCTGTGCACAGTATCATCATGTCCGCTACAGGCGCTTTGAGTAATTCTTTTGCTTGGGGTTCTACGGTAGTGGGGTGGGTAGACTTTGATGCTACTGGATTACGTATGCCTACCGCTACACTTTCTGGTACGGGCTGTACGATTGCACTCGGGGCCTCAACCTGTAATGGTACATTCACGTGGAATATTATTAATGCTGCCAGTCCGAACTTACGTAATAGCACCCGTAGTCTTACCTATGCGTCTGTGGCAGCGGGAACTAATGCTCCATATTCAATTACTCACGGAATAAACGTCGTGCAAGCTCGAGACAATACTACCGTTTTAGATTCAAGAAACGTCACCGGTACCTGTGCAGCGGGAACTGACTTTAGTAATGGAACAACCTGTGAGACGATTGTTCTGCCAGCTCCAGTCATCACTATCTCAACTAGTCGCGCTATTGTTCGCGCGGGAGAGACAGTGCAAGTGTCTTGGACTACTACTCCATCACCAGTTGCATCAGGATCATGTACTCTTACCGGACCAGGTATGCCGAGTACCTCAGTGACTAGTTCTGGAAACCAAACCTCAACCGCCCTCCGGAGCAAGACTAAATTTACCATTACTTGTACGGGGCCATATGGTTCTGTTACTCAATCAACTGATGTTGAGCTGATTCCAGTCGCTAAAGAAGTATAATTATATTTGTATGGAAATGAAACCTGAAATTAAAAGAACCAATCTCACTCAAATTGTTATTACTATTGCCTTACTGGGTATTCTTGTAGCGATACTCGCTCTCTATATTTATTATGGTATGTACCAAGCTCGACAAATTGCGACGGTGCCTGAAGTAGTGCCTGAACCTGCAGTAGCGACCAGCGAAGAAGAGGCGCGTCGAAATGAAATAATTGAGGCCCTAAACAATCAACCCATTCCCCTGGAGGAAGATCAACAACGTGAGATTATAAACAGTTTGCAACAAGATCCGGTTGAAGCAGATACGGCAGAGAGTGAACAAAAGCGAGCAGAGATTATCAAAGCGTTGCAACAGAATTAAGTTTCTGTAGAGCTCGGAGCTAATAATTGAGGGCACTTACTTGCATTAATTGATTGATTTGGTACTATAGCGCAACCGCTCATAGCTACGTTCTGTAGCTGTAGCAGTACTTGTAAATAGTGCTCTTTCACACACATTGTGTATTCAGTCGTAGCGCGACTTGTTCTCGCGCCGTTACGATTGTATATACAAGCACGGCTTTTTTATATAAAAAGCAGCTGTGAGCGGTTTATTATCCTAAGTAACTTAAGTACATTAATATGGCTCAAGAATCATTTGACCGCTCAAAACCACACGTAAACGTAGGAACTATTGGTCACGTAGACCATGGTAAGACTACTCTTACAGCTGCTATCCTCACCGTGCTTAACCAAAAAGGTAATGGCTACTCAGCTACTACTAAAGGTGTAGACGAAATCGATAAGGCGCCAGAAGAAAAGGCGCGAGGTATTACTATTTCTCTTTCACACAGTGAATACGGTACTCCAAATCGTCACTACGCTCACATCGACGCTCCAGGTCACGCTGACTACATCAAGAACATGATTACTGGTGCTGCTCAAATGGACGGCGCGGTACTTGTAGTAGCTGCGACTGACGGTGCAATGCCACAAACACGTGAACACGTACTTTTGGCTAAGCAAGTTGGAGTTCCAAACATTATCGTATTTTTGAACAAGTGCGATATGGTTGACGATGAAGAAATGCTTATGTTGGTTGAAGAAGAACTCCGAGAACTCCTTACCAAGAACGGATTTGACGGTGCTAATGCTCCTATCATCCACGGTTCAGGTCTAAAGGCTCTCGAAGATCCAACATCAGCCTGGGGTGATAAAGTTGTTGAACTCGTTGATGCAATGGATTCATACTTCCCACTACCAGAACGTCAACTCGACAAACCATTCCTTATGCCAGTAGAAGACATCTTCTCTATCGAAGGACGCGGTACAGTAGTAACTGGTCGTGTAGAACGTGGAAAGGTAAAGGTTGGTGAAAGTATCCAAATCGTAGGTATCAAAGATACTCTTGAAACTACAGTAACGGGAGTTGAAATGTTCAACAAGCAATTGGATCAAGCGCAAGCGGGAGACAATGCTGGTATCCTTATCCGCGGTATCAAGAAAGAAGATGTACACCGAGGTCAAGTTCTTGCTGCAAAGGGTTCAGTAACTCCACACACAGAATTTGAAGCTGAAGTGTACGTACTTAGTAAAGATGAAGGAGGTCGTCACACACCATTCTTCTCTGGATACAAGCCACAATTCTACATCCGAACAACTGACGTAACTGGTGAAGTTACATTGGCTGAAGGCGTTGAAATGACAATGCCAGGAGATACTGCAACGTTCAAAGTAAAATTGGTAGCACCAGTTGCGCTTGAACAGGGAGGTAACTTCGCGATTCGAGAAGGAGGCAAAACCGTAGGAGCGGGTGTAGTAACAAAAATCGTAGCCTAACGGTCTTTAAAACTACTCAATCTGCTTTGTTGAACTACAGAAAATTTAGTTCACCGTACAGTAGTACGGCTCACCAAATTTTCTTTGTTCGCCTCGCATCTCAAGCAGTTTGTAAAAACCGTTTGAGTTTCAAAGAATGAGAGTAACAAAAAATTATTATGGCAACAAAAGCTACTACCACTAAAAAAGTGAAGGCCACTGCGGAAACTGTTTCCAAGTTGCGCATTCGCGTCCGCGCGTTTGAGCATAAGATTTTGGACAGTTCAGTCAAGCAAATCATTGATACGGCGCTTCGTTTTGATGCCCAAGTTGTGGGACCTATCCCGCTTCCAACGGAAATCAAAAAGTACACCGTTAACCGAGCATCCTTTGTCTATAAAGATGCGCGAGAACAATTTGAAATGCGAACACATAAACGTGTGATCGATATCATGAATCCTAGTCCAAAAGTAGTTGAAGCGCTCACAAACTTGTCTCTTCCATCTGGAGTGAACATCGATGTGAAAATGCTCTAATTCTACCGACAGACAATGATTGCATACTGCAAACACAAAAAATCTCTACCTTTCGTAGAGATTTTTTGTTTTCGTAGTATTTTTATGCAGTACAGATAATATAATGCATTTTTTATAAGGTATACTTAACTATATTTTATAAATTTAGCAATCATTTAGCACGTATGACCCAATCTATCAGTACCGGAGTGACAACACTAACAAACAAAATTTTAGTAATTGCATTGTTAGTGATGGTGAGTTTAACGCTTAATATTCCTACCGCGAGTGCTATGGGAATTGGAGAAACACTAGATGGCTTATCAGGGTATTTACGTGAACTTGATAACAAATTGTATTTTAGAGCGAATACTACCGCCTTGGCAGAAGGTGCACATATACATGATAATTCACACACTCATCCTGAAGGGTTGGTAGCAGGTGCAGCAACTCAAAGTCAGGCGGGAAGTCTCAATACCATGATGCCAGCAAGCGAAGCGACTCACCAAGCGACACGGAACGGTAATTGGTTTGATGGAACTATTTGGAATAATGGTACTGTGCCAGGAACTGGTGCGCGGGTGTATATTCCTGCTAATATAAAGGTGACATATTCTGGCGAAAGCGCTAATGAGCTTAATAGAATTCGGGTAGATGGAGAATTGGCCTTTAACCCGGCAGTAAATAACCGAATTATTTTTGATACTTTGTTTGTATTGCCGACCGGTACTCTTACCGTGGGGACAGTCTCACAGCCAGTAACTGGTACTGTTGATATGGTGATTGCCGATAACGGCAATATTGATGTGAATTGGGACCGTACGCAAATTAGTCGCGGTATTGTGGTAACCGGTAAAGCTGAGATGCATGGTCGACAAAAATTGGTACACGGAAAGGTTGCTACTGATCCTCGACAAGGACAAACCTCAATTACGATGGCTGAAAATCCTACCAACTGGCAAGTAGGGGACACAATTGTGATAGCTGGGACACTAAATCGTGGGTATGACTGGGATGGGGCTATATCTGCTACACGGTGGTGGGGTACTCAAGATGAAGTCCGGGTCATTTCAGGAATAAGTGGAAACACTATTTCATTTGCAGACCCACTTGTTAATAATCACATTTCACCACGCAGTGATCTGAAGACATCCGTGGCAAACTATACACGTAACGTAAAAGTGCGAGAGGAAAATCCAAATGTCCCAGCGCATCAGCGAGGACATGTTATGTTTATGCATACCGATTTAGTGGATATTCGATATGTTGAGTTTAATCAACTTGGGCGCACCAATAAATCCGTAGATTCAAAAGAAGCTCCCGATTTTTCACCGATGCAATCAAACAGTAACGTACGAGGACGATACCCATTCCACTTTCACCGTTCGGGCTTAAATACTCCGAGTAACCCGGCTATCGCAATTGGTAATTCGGTGTTCGGGTCTCCAGGATGGGGATTTGTACACCATGATTCAAATGCAATTTTTCACGATAACGCGTCGTACGATACTTTTGGAGCAGGCTTTGTAGCTGAAACGGGAAACGAAATTGGTACCTGGACAGGCAACATAGCTATTAAAGCCCAAGGACGACAAGAACTTCATAAGGATTCAGCTGCGGTGAGTGCATTTGATACGGCTCGGACAGGTGTCGGGTATTGGTTCCAAGGACGAATGGTTAAATCACGGGATAATGTGGCTGCAAGTACTAATGCTGGGTATGTATTCATGCATCGTGGTGGCCCTTCAGGAGCATCAACCGGACCCCTTAAATTCCCAGCCGCAGTCTTTGATTTTCCTGAATCTGTCTATGAAGGTCTGACCTATCCGTTTCAAAATGTTGTCACTGATGATAAGTTGGTTGAACCTGATGCTACACCAATTATTGGTTTTGATGGAAATGAAACTTTTGCTTCAAGTGAAGGAATCCATGTTGTAAAAGCAAATCCAAGGCAAGGCCATGATGTGCGTACAGAATTTACTGATTTTAAAGGCTGGAACCTTACTGAGGGGGCACACTTTGAGTACACTGCCCACTACACACTTAAGAATTTTGACTTGGTAGGAACTCCATCTATAGGTTTCCGCGGTGCACGAAAAGGAATATCACTTGGCACCAATCTTACAGACTTCAGTATTATTAATCCAAAAATTGCTGGCTTTGGCGAAGGTATTCAGTTCAATCACTCTTTTACCGCTGCATATCAAAATGATCTTATAAATGTAGTAGTAGTTAATCCAACAATTACTGGTGCGCAAACAATGTATACAGGTGGTTATGATAGCTCTATTGATAGGGTTATTCCTACCAGTTCGGTCGTGCCCAATCGGTTTTCTCTTAACTTACAACCGTTATCCTTTAACGGCAGTTCAGAAATTAACGTCATTGGTTCAAAAACAGACAGTCTAGGTACAATTTCATTCCGTGACGTTGATCACCCTCATGACTCCTATCAGTTTAGTCGAGATAAAATTGTCGGTATAGTGGCTACTGATGGGTACCGGACATCAAATGGAGTTCCCTACGTAGTATTGGAGCAATATTTCAGTGATCGTTTTAGTGGAGAAGAGCATAAGACCGGAACAATTGTATCGCTTGCTGCCGTGCAAAATGATGTGCTTAATCGTACAGGCGCATTTGCTATTGCAAAAAATGCTGGTGCAATCACTATCGGCAGTCGACCGCCAGTTGCTAATTCAGACACCTTTGCTGCTCAGCCCAATCGTTTAAATACTATTTCAAATGTTATTACAAACGATACCGATCCAGATGGGGACACGTTAAGGCTCGATGGGATAGTGCAACCGCGTCACGGCCAAGCGTTTGCTTCAGGTAACACCATTCAGTATCGTCCAGATTTTGATTTTAGTGGTAGTGATGTGATTAAGTATTGGGTAACTGACAATAATGGTAACTACACACCAGCGTATATCTCCATCAATGTTAGTACTTCTGGAGTGCAGCCAGCTCCAATTCCAGCACCAGCACCGATCTCAACTACTCCGATTGCTACGACGACACCTACACCTACACCTGCTCCTGCA
>JAZKIJ010000009.1:0-30322 GCA_040384905.1 Patescibacteria group bacterium | reverse complement strand
CTCGGTACTGTACGAAATCAAGCTGCGCAATTCCTGGATAATTTTACTTGGATTTCTGTAGACTTTGATAACGGAGAAGATGGATGGGTCGCAGATACGTTTGTACAAAACCCGACCACGACAACGCCTCCACCAACTACCACTACCACGAGTGGTGCCTGGACTCAGATTGCGACTGAAGGGCAAGGTTTTACAATTACAGGAACGCAAACTGTGCGATACGGAACCGGTACTACCTGGGTGAGTCGCAGTGTAACCACATCAGGTCAATGTGACAATACATTCTTTGGTAGCGACCCCGCCTTTGGTTTCGGAAAAGTGTGTCAGGTACTTTCAGGAAGTGTGGCAGCCCCCACCCCGACACCAGTACCTACTCCAACTCCTGTCCCTACACTGACACTGACTGCTTCTCCCGCCAGTGTAGTGGTAGGAGGAACTGCCACTTTAACCTGGACTACTACTAACGCTACTGCATGTGTAGCAAGTGGCGCATGGTCAGGGAGTAAATTAGTGAGTGGAACTCAAGTTACAGCTGCCTTTACGACAGTTGGAACCCAAACCTTTAACCTTTCGTGTACTGGAGCGAGTGGATCAGTTACCAGAACATTGAGTGTGGCGGTAACTGCTGCAGCCGTGGTTACTCCAGCTCCAACACCGATACCTACTCCAACTCCAGTTATTTTGCCAACCGCACAGACCACCAACTTTGATGGTATTAGGGCGGGCGATATTGTTTCGGGAACTATGAAGGTAACCGTTCAATTCCAAAGTAATACTGAAATTAATAACGTACTTTTCAAAATTGACGGCAATACAATTAATCGAGAATCAGAAGCTCCCTATGCCTTGGCGGGAGATAATCGGGGTGTCTTGATTGGATACGACAGCAAAAATCTCAGTAATGGAAATCACATACTGCTTGCTGAAGTAACGTTGAAAAATGGTTCAAAGTTCCAAAAAACGCTATCGTTTAGTGTTGATAACAGTACGTCAAATACGACCACTCCCGTTATTACTGCGTCTGCTACTGGATGGAAACAAATTGCTCAAGAATGGACTAATGTAGATTTTAGTTTTTCTGGAACCCAAGTCGTACGATATGGATGGGGTACAACGTGGGTAGAGAAGTCAGTTACTAATTCAGGAAAATGTTCCAACGAATTCTTTGGGTATGACCCAGTGCCTGATAAAAATAAGGTGTGTATGATTAAAGACGTAGCTCCTAACCCCACCCCAGTAACAACTAATCCTGATAATCAAACATTCACCATCAGTCAACTTGGGGCAGTGATTGACGGAGGGTCGGGAATAGATACTGCCAATGTTACATATGCAACCAAAGGAATAACGGTAGGAGCAATTAATCGCTGGTCAAAATTAGGGCAAGAATTAAAAATTTCCAGCGATACTGTTACTGCCTATACCGTTGCCGCTTCGGACGTCTCTGTTAGTATTAATGGCACAACAGTAACGGCTTCATATTGGAGTTTTGAAGAAGATAAAGCGACATCAGGCGGCACGTCATTAACTGGTTCTGCTAAAACTACGATGCTTAAGTTAGGTACTATTTTGCTCAATGTAGAACGTGTTGGTGGAACATCGGGTAATGATTATATGTCCGGACGGATCGCAAATGATACTTTTGTTTCATCAAATGGTTCAGACATTTTAAACGGAGCGCAGGGTGTAGATACTGTAGAGTTCACTGAAAATATAAGTGCCTACAAAGTAGTTAAAGAGGGGACAAATACGTATCGTGTGACTAAGTCAGGTATGGAGACACGAGTCATAGATGTCGAAAAGCTACAATTTGCTGATGTTACGGTGAGTGGAGATGGAGCGGTGAGTCGTACTGTGGCTGTTAACTTACTAAAATCAATTTCAACTAATCAGTATCCGCTTACCGCGTTTGCATCAGAGGCTTTGTTCACACGTACGGTATACACCGCTAATGGTCAAAAGTCAGGGGTAGTAGTTCTTCCTCATAAAAAAGAATGGGGAATCGATAATGTGTCAATTTCTTTTAACTTTGACGCTGGTAACGTTATAGCTCGTCAGACCTTATTGGATAAGGCTATGGCTACTAAAAATGCCAAGGGTGGATTTACAACCTATGTACACAATGGTCTACTCAACTTCCTTTTTACATATGGTGAAAAGTGGCAACGATTTACCTATCCCGTGGAAGCAAATATGGTGTACGAAGTGCGCATTGATTTTACGCCTTCAGGACCAAGAGTGATAGTGGATGATACAGACCTTATAAGTACGCAAGAATCAATTAATGCCTCCTGGAAAGATAATGCTACTCCAATTATGATAGGAGCCACTGATTATCGAGGCTTAGGTTCTGGCAGTATTCAAAATATTCTTCAGGCCGGTTCTATCACTAATTTCCAAATTATTGCTCAATAAATCCATATATAAGTAAATATAAAAAACAGTCTTACTATAAGACTGTTTTTTATATGGGTACAATTACTGAAATGCAATAAATTAATCGTATAATATCTGTATCAATAATATTATTTATTATGTCTAAAACACTAGCCCGTCAATTTATTAAAATCGCTCCACTAGCCCTTATCGTTGTAGGCCTTCTTGCGTATAATTTTATGAGTGCCCAGTGGGCTGGGCCTACGGCTGCTGCTCCTTCAGCAAACACTTCCGCTCCAATTAATATAAGTGGCGTATATCAAGCAAAAATAGGTGATCTTGGAGCAATCCGGATGCGGGCGGGTCAATATTGCAACGCTGACGGAACTGTTTGTACTGATGCCGGTGCGGTAGGAGGAACTACGCTACCAACCTGCAGTAACGGTCAGACCCTTGTGGCTGACGCTTCAGGTGCGTGGGTTTGTGGATCTGGTACTACAGCACCAACCACCAACTGGTTAGTCAACAATCAACATAGCGAATCGCAATGTGCGTCACTTAGCGGTAGCGTGGTTACTGAAGGTGGTGTTAAGTTTTGTCGGTTTAACGCTACGTCGTGTCCATCAGGTTGGGCGCAGTACCAATTATGGTCGACCAGAGCTGCGTACACTACGGGCAATGTTTGTCCAGCCAATACTTTTGGTCAGTCATGTTCATTCTCGGGGATAGCGTGGTCAAATTCAAATAAAATTGAGACCAGATCGTTATGGTGCGATGGTACGAGTGATAATGATAATGTGCAGACTGGTTGTACATCTCGACTTTCACAAATTGGTTGTTACTAATTAACGAGTTAGTACTACGTGGGATAATGTAACTATTAGGTGAATTTAAGGAGGTAATTAAAAAGAGGCCAAACAAAAACCACTCGCTAGCGAGTGGTTTTTGTTTGGGTACAACTCCTGACAGTGTGTGTAGGGCACCGTATAATTACAGAAGTACTACAACTACTATGTCTAACACATTTGCCCACCAATGTATTAAACTCGCCCCACTGGCCCTTATTGTTATTGGCCTACTTTCTTATAATTTTATGAGCGCCCAGTGGACTGGACCTACCGGTGCAGCTCCGAGTAATAATGTGCCGATGCCTCTCAATGTGGGCACTACTAGTCAAACTAAGGACGGAGTCCTTACCGCAGATTCTTTATATGGTACTAGTGGAGTAGTGGGAAACTATAGGCACCTGTGCTTTATGGGGAGCTTGTCCCTATGCGTATGAAACCATTCAACTTCCTGATACAAAAAACTTACGAATAAACTTTGGGTCTAATGAACGTCTACTGATCACTAATGACGGGAATCTAATAGTGCAAGGCAACAGTCAGGTTAATGCAAACCAATATTGTGATGCGGCAGGAGGGAATTGTTTTACACCGTTTGATGTACCAAGTAGTACTCCAATAACCTCATGTGTGTACCAAAACATTCAACGCTCAGGTTGTGGTGGCGCTTCGTGTCCAGCAGGGTACGTGGCTACTTCAAATGTTTGGTTTGGAGGAAGTTGCTCTACCAATAATGACACAGGATATATCCGTTGTGGCAGAGTGGTTTGCAGCTAAGAGAATCCTTGCTATTTCTTAATAAATCAGTATACTAGCCACAGCTTTTAAAGACCTACGTTCGTCTACGCGGTAGCTTGCTACCTCTAGAACCAATGGGCACAAATCGCGCTATTTTAGTGTGAGCATGTGCTCGCGCCAAAATAGCGCGATTTGTCGTTCTGGCCTTAAAGCAATTTATTAGTTATTTCATACATATGAAATTCATTGTCGGAACAAAAGACTGCATGACACAGATTTTTGATGCCCAAGGTGTTTGTCACCCCGCAACAATTCTCCGTGTTGATCCGGCTGTCGTAGCACGGATTAAAACAGTTGAACAAGATGGCTACAGCGCCGTACAGCTCGCTTCTGGTACTCAGAAAGAGTCACGTATCGCAAAAGCACAAAAAGGACAATTCAATACACCAAAAGTGGTGATGGAATTTCGTCCAAAAGCAGCGTACAACGAATCTATCGAAGGGATTGCCGCAGGAGACGCCCTTGATGCTTCAGTGTTTGCTGCAGGCGACACCGTAATCGTGTCTGCTATCTCAAAAGGTAAAGGGTTCCAAGGTGTAGTGAAGCGTCACGGTTTTGCCGGAGGACGTCGCTCACACGGACAAAAACACTCAGAACGTGAACCGGGCTCTATTGGAGCTACAGGTATTAACCGCGTTATGAAAGGTATGCGTATGGCGGGACGAATGGGTGGTGATCGTATTACGGTTAAAAACCTAACCGTTCTCCAAGTTAACGCCGCCGAAAATCTGCTTCTGATTAAAGGAGCTATCCCTGGTCGAAAGGGTACATTAGTAGAAGTCCGTGGTGTCTAAGTCAAATACTATGAATACAAAAATATTTTCCGTAGACGGTACAGAGGCAGGATCAATTGATTTGCCAAGTTCTGTTTTCGATGTTTCGTGGAATGCTGACTTGGTGCACGGAGTTGTTCTCATGATGCAAGCCAATGCTCGTGCTGGGACTGCTAGTACTAAAGGTCGGGGAGATGTTAGTGGAGGAGGAAAGAAGCCTTGGAAACAAAAAGGAACAGGTCGCGCTCGTCACGGCTCAACTCGTTCACCGATTTGGGTAGGAGGAGGAGCAGCGCACGGTCCAAAAAGTGAAAAGGATTATTCAAGTAAAATCAACAAAAAAGTACGCGCCAAGGCGCTTGCTACCGTATTGTCAAAGAAATTTGCTGATACTGAAATGATTTTTGTGAATGCCCTTACACTGGCTGAAACCAAAACTGCGCTCGCAAAAGGTGCTATCAAGGCCCTCGCTACCGGTACTGGTCACGGCGACCTGGCTACCAAGCGTAAAAATGCTGCGCTTGTAGTGATTCCTACTCGGGATGCAGCAGTTGAAATGAGTTTCCGAAACTTTGGAAACATCGAAGTAATGCAAGCAAAAGATATTAACCCAGTTGATTTACTTACCTACAAGTATGTAATTGTAGCTAACCCTACTGACACGCTTTCTATTCTAGAAAAGCGAGTAGCATCGGTTACAGCAACTGCTAACGTAAAATAATATGGCTCTCTTCAGTCGAACAAAAGCAAAAACTGTAGAGGGAGCTCCTGAGACCGTTTCGGTAAACGTGTCTAAGGCTCAAGTTACTGACAGAAATGTGGCGGCGGTTCTCGTTCGTCCACTCATTACTGAAAAAGCAGTGAATCTCAACTCCAATAGCGTGTATACGTTTATGGTGGCGAAGAATGCTACAAAATATACTGTAGCCACTGCCGTAACTGCTCTCTACAAAGTGACGCCGGTGAAAGTTAACATCGTCAATAAAAAACCAACCAGTAAAATGGTAAAAAGTCGTGGACGTGAAGTAAGTGTTGCCGGTTATAAGAAAGCATATGTGTACCTTAAAAAAGGTGACACAATAACTCTTGTGTAACATATGAAAAAATATAAACCAACTTCAGCTGGTCGTCGTGATGGATCAGTAATTGAATACAAAAAGAAGCTCACGACTACAAAGAGTAATCCTTTAAAGTCACTCACAATTGGTGGAAAGAGTACTGGGGGACGTAACGGCTTTGGTCGTACTACCGTACTGAACCGCGGTGGTGGAAACAAACGTACCTATCGTTTAGTTGACTTCAAATACAACAAAAAAGATATCCCAGCGGTAGTAGAGTCAGTTGAATATGACCCCTACCGAACTGGCTTTATCGCCTTGGTACTATTTAAAGATGGAGAACGGCGCTATGTGCTCGCTCCACAAACAATGGTAAAAGGGGATGAGATGCTGGTTTCAGAATCTGCCAAGCCAAAAGTAGGGAACCGTTTGCCACTGGGAAATATTCCCGTGGGAACTATGGTCTTCAACGTTGAAATCAAGCCTGGTGCTGGCGCAAAGCTAGCCCGATCGGCTGGAAACAACGCTGAAGTAGTCGCACAAGACAACGGCTACACCTTGGTAAAAATGCCATCAACTGAAATTCGAAAAATCATCAGTACTTCATGGGCTACGATTGGAGCGGTATCAAACGAGGAAAATCGTTTGGTAGACCTCGGTAAAGCGGGACGAGCTCGTCACCGTGGCATCCGTCCAAAGACTCGTGGATCAGCGAAGAATGCTGTGGACCACCCACACGGAGGAGGTGAAGGTAAGGCTCCACGAGGACATCGTCGAGCACGAACCAAGCAAGGTCGTCCAGTTGGAAAGGGACAAAAGACTCGCTCACCAAAGAAATACAGTAACAAGTTCATTGTTACTCGACGAAAACCAGGACGATTGATGACGTCACGTAAATAGTCAAATACATAAACCGCCCCACTTGGGGGCGGTTTATGTATTTGGGTACAACCAACTAAGATTGATTAAGAGTAGCGTTATAATTACCTTATAATTTTAATATATGACGCTTAAAAAACAATTACTAAACATAGTGCCGCTTGTACTTTTATTATGTGGACTCTTTGCCTACAATTTTATGGACGCGCAGTGGAGTGGGCCGGCCGCTACCCCACCTGAACAAAATGCCACTGCACCAATAAACATTGGTGGAATTTACCAAGCTAAGCTTGGGGATTTGGGGGCAATCCGGATGCGTGCAGGGGCGTACTGTGATGAGAGTGGCACAGTTTGTTTTAATGTAAACGATATTACAAATTTAGCCACCTCAACTGTTGATTATGTGCAATATGCGAAGAATCATTGTGGGTTTAACGTGCCAAATCCAGGAAGTGTTAGTTTACACGGTGTAAAATTAGATACGGGTGCATTTTATGATTTGTATGATAGAAATGGAGCCATTTCAATTTTGGAATGGGTTTGTAAAGGACCAAATTCCGTAGTTAACTATGAAATTCAAGATGCTTGTGGTTTAAGTGTTTCAAATCCTGGCAGTGTATCACTCCATTCAGTCAGGTTAAAAAATGGAACTACGTATGATATTTTTGATTCAAATGGCGGTACGGCGGTTCTTAATTGGCGGTGCGATAGTCGCGCTCCTCTTCATATAAGAAATATTGAAACAGCGTGTGGTTTAAATGTGCCCAATCCAGGAAGTGTTTCTTTGCATGGGGTACTTGATAGCATGGGAAACTTCTTTGATTTCTGGGATGCGAATAATGCGACAGCTCGTCTGAGATGGAGTTGTGTTTAAAATTGAATAATCAACTAAAAACACCTCGCACTCGCGGGGTGTTTTTAGTTTGGGTACAACCAACTAAGACTAATAAAGAGTAGCGTTATAATTAACTTATAATTTTAATATATGACGCTCAAAAAACAATTACTAAACATAGTGCCGCTTGTACTTTTATTATGCGGGCTCTTTGCCTACAATTTTATGGACGCGCAGTGGTCCGGACCTACTGGGGCTGTTCCTCCAGAACAAAACACACCCGCACCGATTAACATTGGTGGAATTTACCAATCAAAGCTTGGGGATTTGGGGGCAATCCGCATGCGGGCTGGGGCCTATTGTAATGCGGACGGTACAATTTGTACTACCGCTGATCAATTGGGTGGAGGCGGCGGTGATGATGGGGGCGATACTATTACTGTTGGGGGACGGTGTTTCCAGCCCGCGTTAATGGTGTCGTGTATGTGGAACTGGAGTGGAGATGGAAATGATACCGCCTCATATATGACCTACAATTTATCTAATCCTCAATCTGCCTGTGCGAACGTGGGGCGTAGTTATTCTTCTCATACTATGATTTTGGCCCAGTGTGCTAATACGGTGTTTTCATGGGTAGCTTCTGGTTGGTCTGCGTGTGTTGTTACCAATCGGCCAAGTTGTGGATTTAGTTATGGAACGCAAACTCGCACTATATCATGTCGTAATGCTGCGGGAGCAGTAGTAGCGGATAGTAACTGTACAGCACCACGACCCGCTACTTCTCAGTCATGTTCTGGCGGATATGCAGGTTCATGTAGTGATAATTAATATTGTCTAAATCTAAACGTAAAACAGCCCGCCCAAGCGGGCTGTTTTACTTTGGGTACAACATTTAGATTTGAGATTAAGGAAAGAGTATAATAAAAGCACATAATATATTTATGACTTTTTCTAAACAACTACTTCAAGTATTTCCTTTAGCGCTCATTGTTATCGGCCTTCTCTCTTATAATTTTATGAGTGCTCAGTGGACAAGTCCTACAGGGGCGGCGCCAGGAAACAACACACCTGCTCCTATTAATGCAGGTATTTCTTCAACTACTATCCAAAGTGCTCAAGGCTATTTACTATTTAACCGTTTTGCTGCAGTAAATGCCGTGTGGTCACCTCAGTATTGTAATATTGACGGTACTGTATGTGTGAGTGGAGATGAATTAGCGAGTGGAGGAAGTGGAAGTGGTTTGGGGTACGACCAAGAATGGCAAATTATAAACAGGACTCAGGGTGTATGGTACCGTAATACTACCTCCCAACCTATTATGATATTTCATAAAAATATCAACTCGGGTACTAGTATTAGTGTGGGAGCGGCAACCACTACTGCGGTCGAGATGAACTATCAAGATTACGATAGTGATTTAGACAATGGATCAACTATTGTAATTCCTCAAAATCATTACTACCGAATGAATACCGGTACTGAAAATAGCGCAGACGGCCACCGGGTGTACCGTGAACTCCGAGAGCCTTCAAATATTGTGTACACCTACGCGTGGAGTATCGGAACCTGGGGTTCTTGTGGGCCAACCAGTTTGTTTAATACCTGTTCATCAGTCGGTACCCAAAGCCGAACGGTGACGTGTCGCCGTTCAGATGGCATTACAATGAGCGATTCGTTTTGTACAGGCACTAAGCCGACAGCGAGTCAGTCATGTACCCGACAGCCAACGGGTGACTGTTAAGTGTTAATGAGAGTCCGTAAAACACCTCGCACGTTGCGAGGTGTTTTAATTTGGGTACAACGTCTCAGCTAGTCATAGAATAACGATATAATCTAGGTACATGACGCTTAAAAAACAATGTATCCACATACTTCCACTTTTGATAGTGGTGGCCGGATTGTTTGCTTATAACTTTATAAACGCGCAGTGGTCAAACCCTACCGCTACTGCTCCTGGTAATAATGCTTCTACCACTATCAACATTGGTGCAAATTACCAAGCCAAGCTCGGAGATGTTAGTGCCATTCAAATGCGAGCGGGTGAATACTGCGATGCTACGGGACTTAATTGCTACACAACAACCGCTCTTTCGGGAGGAGGTGGTGCTGGCATTACCCAACTTTCGAGTGGGTCTGGAATCATTCTTACCCCCACCATTATCACGAGTACCGGGACAATTGCCATTGATACTGCCTATATTTCACGCCGGGTGACGAACACCTGTCCTGCTGGTCAAGCGATTCGCCAGATAAATGCTGATGGAACTGTTGTCTGTCAAAATAATATTGCTACCTGCTACTTAGAAGGGATGGCGTATACTCAAGGTAGTGGTTGTTTTGTAGATGCGGGAAGTTGTGGTGGCTCAGGGACAGAATATTCTTATTTATCTTGTGGTTCAGATGGAAGATGGACGACGGAATCAGATTGTACCACTGAGTCAAACCCAGCTACTAAGTTTCGGGCTTGCCCATAACGTAAATACCATGACTAGTATGCATTCATTTAAAATCATCGTACCACTTTGTATAGTGCTATCTGGCTTGTTGGGATTCAGTTTTTTAAGTGCTCAATGGACAGCTCCCACCACTGCCCCTACCGATCAAAACACATCGGCACCTCTCAATGTAAGTGCCACTTACCAACCAAAAATCGGTGATCTCGGAGCCATCAGAATGCGAGCGGGTGAATACTGCGATGCAGCAGGTCTTGTTTGTTATACTTTAGCTCAGTTAGCCAGTGTTGGTGGTAGTGGGGTAACACGACTGACCAGTGGGCTCGGTATTTCTTTTACTCCCTCAACTATTACCAGTACGGGTACCATAGCGGCAGATGCTGTGTACCTGCAACGTAAAATTTATGGTAATTGTCCGGCTGGTAATACCATTCGAGTAGTTAACGCCGATGGTAGTGTAACCTGCCAAGATGTAACCCCTACTTGTAAATTGAAAGGGGTTACGTTTACATCAGGCACTAGTTGTCGAGTTGATACGGGTACGTGTGGTCTTGCTACACGCTATACATCACTTGTATGTCAAAGCGATGGAAGTTGGACCACTCAATCTTTTTGTACTAGCTTGAGCCAGCCATCAATGACCTATTGCCCATAATCTACTTGCATGACTCACATTTCTTCGTTAAAAATAATTACCCCGCTTGCTATCGTGCTAAGTATGCTTCTCGCATACAATTTTATCAATGCTCAGTGGGTTGGCTCATCAGCCGAAGCTCCGGGTAGCAACATGAGCGCTCCTCTTAACGTGAGCGACAGTTACCAAGCTAAACTAGGAGATTTGGGAGCTATCCGGATGCGTGCCGCAGCGTACTGTGATGCGGCAGGACTTAATTGTTATACGATAGATCAATTGGCAGGAGGTGGTACTACCGGCATTACCCAACTTACGGCCGGGACGGGAATTATACTTAGTCCTTCTATTATTACTGGTACTGGTACCGTTAGTATTAATAACGCTGTTATTCAACGTCGCATAAGTAGCACCTGTCCTGTGGGTCAGTCGATGCGGCAAGTTAACGCCGATGGGACAGTGATATGTCAGGTAACAGAAGCGCCGGTGACCTGTCTTAAAAATTCTTTACGATTCAGTCCTGGAGCGGGCTGTCGTTTGAGCGGGACTATCCCTACGTGTTCAACGGGAACGTTGCGACATTATTACGACATTTGCCAACCAGACGGAACTTGGGCAACACAATTTAGTTGTCAGGGTTTTGTGTCTTCATACGTCCCAGCGTACCGATATCCCGCCTGCCCGTAATAGATTTTTAAAAATTTGGCGCTAGCAAAAATGTCATTGTGCAAGCGTTCTGGTATAATTTTAGATATGTCATTTGAATTTAATTTTAAGTCTTTTACTAAAAAAGAAGTTTCTCAGGATGATCAAGAAATTAAGGACGCGCAAATAATTGCTAATATTAAAAATGAACTCGAGACGGAAGGTATTGCTCCCACTGAAGTTTTTAAAATTCCAAAAGAATTACATGCTGATGAAATCCTGCATAAGGTTCAAAATGAGCCGCGCATGTATGAGCCAGAAATATCTCCCGATTCAGTAATTCCACCAAAACCTCCTCAAACTTTATAATGCAAAAAACTCCCAAATTTTTTGGGAGTTTTTTTATATACCGGGTTTCTTGTCGCGCTGATTCCAGGTAAATAATTGAAGGTTTTTATTGTTTTGTAATTTTTTAATAAGGGCCGGTCCGTCAGTCGGACTAGTTAAATGGACAGCTACTTTTTGCACGCCGGTGCCGGAAATGATTAATTCAAAGCCGGCACTCGTGTAGATAGCAGTAATGTAGCGTTTGCCCGAACGTTTGGCATCAATAATTCCCGGGGCAATCATTTTTATCCCACCGGCTCGCTCTAACTCTCTGACCACCAGGTCAGCCGTGTCGGTGAGGGTAGTATGGGTAGTGCCTCGTTTACGCGCCATGATTCATAAAGGTTATGAGTATCGGTTCGGCAATCAGTCGGGCGAGATACAATACTCCAACCCCCACAATAAGAACCCTCCACTTTCCTTTGTAGCGCGTATAGAGATACGTGAGGAGGCCCAGAACCAAAAGACTATCAAACGCACTGACCCAGTTTCCGTATTCGCTGGTGCGGTAATACGAGATAGGGCTATGAAATTTCCAATCCGTAAAAGGCCAAAAGTGTCTGTAGGCATCGTCTGTATGGACACAAAAATCAACTACTGCGTGTAATAGGGCTGAAATACTAAACCACCTAAGGAAATTAAGCTTAAAATAGGTCCCCAAAAGGATTAATAGTGGCCACAACCAAAACGAGTGGGTGAGGGTAATGGGAATGCTCCAGCCCGAGTTAAAGTACATGTCATCCCACATTGCCTCCCCGGAATAGCCTAAAATAAGGCCACAAACAATAAAAAAGAGGTACGTAGGGGTATCTGGAAAGAGGGCACCGAGAACAAACGCTAACGTGCGTTTTTTTGTAGGTGTTTTCTCATTAGTAGGGTCACTTCCTTCGGTTTTTTTAGCCAAAGCCCAGCTATAAATGATATGGGAGGGAGTAATCATGTATTTTACTATACCATGCATGTCAAAATGGTCGAAAAAGCTTGACGCGCAACCCTTTTTCCCGTACTATAGCTCGCGTTCCTAACCCTCAAACGGTTAAACAGGTGTATCTATCTAATACACCTGTAGTGTCAAAATCAAAGGAAGTTATCACAAAAATGTTTGGGGACCTCTGTTAAGTAAGGCCGTTACCTTTCTTTAGCTGAGGTTCTCAACGCAGCGTACCTTAGGGTACGCATTTATTCGTATTAATTGGGGAGTTGGAGCGGGTATACAAATTAGCGGGTTCCAGCGATTTGCCCTAGGAAAGGGGCAAATCGGGAACTAAATTCTGAATAGTCGTTACACTCCTTTCATCATTTAATGTCAAGATCACTCTATAAAGGACCGTATGTAGACGAGAAGCTGATGAAGAAAATCGCCGGAAAGAAACCCGGAGAGAGTGGTGTCATTAAGACCTGGGCGCGCGCAAGTATGATTGCTCCCGAGATGGTTGGATTCACCTTTGGTGTCCACAATGGCAAAGACCACGTTGCCGTAGTAGTAGCAGAAGAAATGGTAGGTCATCGTTTGGGAGAATTCTCTCCAACCAAGAAATTCCATCGTCACGGAGGTAAGATGCAGAAAGAGCTCGAACAAAAGAAGAAAGAAGCTGAAATCGCTGCCGCTAAAGCTGCAAAAACAGCTGGACCAAGTAAAAAATAGTCTATGAAAGCAATTCTAAAAAATTATCGTCAATCACCACGCAAAGTGCGTCTTGTGGCTGATGTGGTCCGCGGAAAGAAAATCAATGATGCGCTCGCAGCTGTTGCGTTTGTAGACAAGCGAGCTGCTGGTCCATTTGAAAAAGTACTAAAAAGTGCTCTTGCAAACGCTATTCAAGCCGGAGCTAATCCTGCACAATTGATTGTTAAGCACGTATCAGTTGATAAAGGTGTTACCCAAAAGCGTTTTATGCCTCGTGCTCGAGGATCAGCGTCGAAAATTAACAAGCGAAGTAGTCACATCACCGTTGAACTCGGTCTAAAATAATATGACACACGTAGCCCATCCATATGTACAACGTATCGGTGTCAACCGTGACTGGCGTAGTCGCTGGTTCACTACTGATCCAAAACAATTTCGAGAATACTTGCGTGTAGACGCAATGATCCGAAAGTTCCTTAACGTTCGCCTTAAGGGGATGTCAGTTGATACTATCGAAATCGAACGTGACCAAAAATCAGTTCGTATCATTATCAAAACTGCTCGACCAGGACTCGTGATTGGTCGCAGTGGTGAAGGAGCAGTGAAGCTTAAAAAGGAAATCGACATGATGTTCCGAAAAGCGTCATTGACTTCAAAGCCTGAAATCAAACTTGATGTTGAAGAAATTCGTTCTCCAGAATCAAGTGCGAGTATCGTTGGTCAAATGATTGCCGAAGGACTTGAGAAGCGTCTCACGTTCCGTCGCGTGATGAAAATGACTATCGAAAAAGTAATGGCTAACCGCGATGTAGAAGGAGTAAAGATTCTTCTTTCTGGACGTCTCGGAGGAGCTGATATGGCTCGCCGAGAAGAGCTCAAGAAAGGACGAATTCCTCTGCAGACACTTCGCGCTGACATCGACTTTGCTCGCGTTACTGCTCGCTTGCCGTATGGTGCGATTGGTATCAAAGTGTGGATCTATCGTGGACAAGTATTTACTGACCGCAAAGCTGGTCAAGCAGATACTGCACCACGAGCAGCCGCTTCTACTGATACTCGTACTGCTTCTAACCGATAATTATTATGTTATTTCCTAAAAAAGTAGCGCACCGAAAATGGCAGTCAGCGCGCAAAAGTGAAGCCAAGCTAAACAAGCCTGATACACGTGGTATCACGGTAGCCTTTGGTGAATTTGGCCTCAAAGCGACCACTCCATCACGCGTGAAGTCAAACCAAATCGAAGCAGCACGTCGTGTTATCTCACGAACCCTGGGTAAAACCGGTAAAATTTGGATTCGAATTTTCCCAGATCGTCCAATTACTAAAAAAGCGGCCGAAGTACCGATGGGTAAAGGAAAGGGAGACCCAGATCACTTTGTGTTTGAAGTTTCTCCAGACCGTATTCTCTTTGAAGTAAGTGGAGTGCCCGAAGAACTCGCACGCAAAGCACTGCGTAAAGCAGTTGCCAAGTTGCCATTAAAAGCCAAAGTAGTGTCTCGCGCAGAGGCCTCTGTAACAAAGTAATACACTATGAATTACACTGATATACAAAAGAAAACTGACGGCGAGCTCGTAGAGCTTGTGGTGAGTACTCGAGAAGTTCTCCGCGCTGAACGCTTCAAAGACAAATTTAGTAAAAAGGCATCAATCATTAAGACCGCAAAAGAAACTATTGCTCGCGCGCTTACTGAACAAACTGCCCGTCGTAACCAAGGAGTAAAATAGTATGGACACTCAAAATACCACAACGACCAACGGTCGGGTGCTCCGCGGGACTGTTGTTTCAACAAAAATGACCGACACGATTACGGTTATCGTTGACCGATACGTCAAACACCCAAAGTACAAAAAATTCCAACGGCTTTCAAAGAAGTTTCTCGTGCACGATGCGGGCAATACAGCGAAAGAAGGACAAATCGTCGACATTCGTGAGACTCGTCCAATGTCAAAGCGTAAACACTTTACTCTTGTCACTATTAACAAATAACATATGATTCAACCTCAAACATTGGTCCGTATCACGGACAACTCTGGTGGAAAAAGTGGTCGTGTGTTTAAAGTGCTCGGTGGTTCAAAAAAGCGTTACGCTGAACTCGGTGAAATGGTGGTACTCGCTGTACAAACAGCTGAACCCCGCAAAGCCGTAAAGAAGAAGGACGTAGTGTACGGAGTAGTTGTGCGTCAAGTAAAGCCGTACCGTCGTAAAGATGGATCATACGTTTCATTTGATGATAACGCTGTTGTATTGGTTGATAAAGTAAAGAAAGAACCAAAAGCCAACCGCGTGTTTGGTCCAATCCCCCGAGAGCTCGGCGAGGCCGGTTATCAGAAAATCGTCTCTCTTGCACCAGAAGTGGTTTAAGTTAACGTACAAATCTGAAAAATATGAAAATTAAAAAAGGAGACACCGTTAAGGTGATTGCCGGAAAAGACAAAGGGAAGACCGGTGCGGTACTAAAGACTCTACCAACGACAGATCAAGTAGTGGTAGAAGGAGTTAACATTGCCAAGAAGCACGAAAAAAATAAACGTTCTCGCTCAGTGGGTCAAATCATTGAAAAGAGTATGCCTATGAGTGCTTCAAACGTGGCGTTAATGGAAGACGGAAAAGTTGTACGCGTTGGCTACACCTTTGAAGGTGAAGGCGACAAGCGCAAGAAAGTACGTATTTCAAAAGCTAGTGGTAAGACTATATAATATGGAAACAACACTAACAAAAATCAAATCTGCCTACACCGCCCTTAAAGGTGACTTTGGATACACGAATGTTATGCAGGCGCCAAAGGTAGAAAAGATTGTCGTATCAATTGGTACCGGTCGCGTACAGGACAAGCAAAAAGAAGCGCTTATCCGTGACCGTCTCGCTCTTATTACTGGTCAAAAGCCATCGCCACGCCCAGCGAAGCAATCAATTGCGTCGTTCAAGCTCCGTGAAGGTGAAATCATCGGGTACCAAGTAACGATGCGTGGCGCCCGAATGCAACACTTCCTTGAGAAGTTAATCAGTATTGCGTTACCACAAACTCGCGACTTCCGCGGTTTGCGCACCACTTCAATCGACGAAATGGGGAACATCACCCTTGGTATCAAAGAACACACAATCTTCCCAGAATGTGCGGAAGAAGAAATCAAGGACGTATTCTCACTCGCGATTACAATTGTAACCACAGCCAAAAACAAAAAAGAAGCCGAGGCTTTTCTTAGACACATCGGACTTCCTCTTGTGGCGAAAGCTGAATAAGCTACTTACTTTTAAGTAAAACAAAAACAGCCCTCACGGGCTGTTTTTGTTATGAAAAGAAAAATCGGGCAACCTGGTGGGGTTACCCGATGTTGTTTTACGCCGAGGGACGTTGTTCGAGTTGCACTACGTTACCGGCGCCTTCACTTTCAATTCGCGTAAGGATGGCTTCAACATTCTTTACGTTGTCCGCCACGTCTCCGGCTTGCAGCGCGTTGCGAACGATTTTATCAATTGCTTCAGCTAGTCCAAGTCCGGGGAAAAGTTGCTGCAAAGAGAGTTGCAACCGAGCAGCTCGTTTGGACATTTGCTCCGCCGGTCTAACCAACTCTTCTCCCACCGCTATCATCGTGGTCAATCGTTGGTACTCAGGCAAATGCCGAGCCAACGCTTGACTGACTACTTCTGTCACCGCCGCATAGACATCAAACCGCAGATTTTGCTCCAGACTAAAGCGGGTGAGCATTTTGATGGCTGTGTGAGTCAGTCCAATTATTGTGAGAAGTACCGTAGCGATAGAGATTCTCTCTATGATAAAGAGCACAAAATGGGCTGGAGGTGAAAGCCAGATTTGGTTGGTGTAGCCAAACCAGCCGCTTATGCCTAGGTACCCCAGGACAATAATCCAAAGGCCATAGAGAGAAAAGCTTTTCCAAGCGAGGATTTTATTCAGGGCGGTATCTTCCAGGGTCAGGGTATTTTTATGGTTTTGCACGACTGCCTCCATGCATGCAAGATGTTTCTTTTCTCTATTAACTCTACAGTAACGGCAACAGAATGCAATAATTTCATGAGTCTGGTTACGTAAAATCCCTTGCTTTTTCATGCCTTTCTGGTATTGTAGGTCGCGACGTTGGGTGGGGAATGGATTCACTTGAATCAGTATCCTCCCTTGTCTGCTTAAACACTCATTGTTTTAGCGATTATTAACGGGGCACGTCACGAATTCTACGTGATACGGCCCCATAAACAACAATAAAAAAGTGGCTCGAACATCAGTTATTGTACGCTCAAAGCGCGTACCAAAGTTTGCGAGTCGCGTTGTCCGTCGTTGTGAGCGCTGTGGGCGCAAGCACGGGTACATGCGCGACTTCGACATGTGCCGTATTTGCTTCCGCGAAGCGGCTCACGAAGGACATATACCAGGTATAACAAAATCATCATGGTAGGCGACGTAATCGGCGACTTCATCATTCAGCTTAAAAATGCCGGCGTAGTGAATAAAAAGAGTGTTTCTCTTCCATATTCAAAACTCCGACATGCAGTAGCTGACAAGCTCGTCATGGCAGGATTTATCGATAGTGTGTCTACAAAAGGAAAAGTAGCACAAAAAACGTTAGAGGTAGCCCTCAAGTACGAACACGGTGCACACAAAATTAACGGTGTGAAGCGTATCAGTAAACCAGGTCGCCGTCTCTACACCAAAGTATCAGAAATTCATCAGGTAAAATTTGGTAAAGGGAAGCTTATTCTTTCAACACCAGCTGGTATCCTCACAAACGATGAGGCTCGCGCAGCTAATGTAGGTGGAGAGCAACTTTTCATCATCTGGTAAATATATGAGTCGATTAGGAAAAATTCCAGTAACTATCCCAAATGGTGTTGAAATCACTATGCAAGATACTCTACTGACGGTCAAAGGTCCGAAAGGAACATTGACACGAGAAATTAAAAAAGACGTTTTGGTTACCATAGAAGATGGTGTGGTTACTTTAGCTCCGCAAGCAACCGAAAATGCAAAAGCACTCTGGGGAACCTACGCTGCGCACATTCGAAACATGGTAAAAGGTGTAACCGAAGGGTTCACTCGTATCCTTGATCTTGAAGGAGTTGGGTACCGGGCTGAAGTAAAAGGACCAAACCTCGTTTTGAGTGTTGGATTCTCTCACCCTGTACCACTTGAAGTACCAACGGGCATCACTGCCTTGGTTGAAAAATCAGCCATTACCTTAACTGGTTCAGACAAAGATGCTCTCGGGCAATTTGCTGCTAACGTGCGAAAAGTACGTAAGCCAGAACCATACAAAGGGAAAGGTATTCGGTACCGTGGAGAGTTTATTATTCGCAAGCAAGGTAAAAAAGCTGTATAGGCTACTTCATATATGGAAAAATCACAATATAAAGTGGAAAAGCGCGCTGGACGACATGCTCGAATTCGAGCCAAAGTGTCTGGTACTGCCGATCGTCCTCGTCTTGCTGTCTACAAAAGTAATAAGTTTGTGTACGCACAACTGATTGACGATGTAGCGGGTAAAACTATCGCGGCCACTGACTCACGAAAAGCCAAAGGTACAACAAGTGAAGGAGCAGTCTTTGTTGGTAATGATATTGCCGCCAAAGCTAAAACTGCCGGTATTACTGCAGTGGTTTTTGACCGCGGTGGATTCAAATACCAAGGCATTGTCGCAGCCGTAGCCGATAGTGCACGTGCTGGCGGACTCGCCTTCTAATTTGAAGGAAGTTACTATTTTAAATCAATCATTATGACCCAGGAAGCTACAACTGACGTTACGTCAGATACTGCGGGCGCGACAATCGTGCCTGCGACCGATGCACCTGCTACTACTGACGCTGCGCAAAATACGCGTGGCCGACGTGGCGCTGGAGCAGGCGGAGATAACCGTCGCAATGAACGGCGCCCACGTCGTGGTGCTCGTCCAGAACGAACCAAGCCAGAATTTGACCAAAAGATCATCAGTATCCGTCGCGTAACCCGTGTTATGGGTGGTGGTCGTCGCTTTAGTTTCTCTGTTGCTATGGTAATTGGAGACAAGCGTGGAAAGGTGGGAGTTGGTATTGGTAAGGCTGGAGACACACAACTCGCTATCGAAAAAGCAATCCGCAACGCCAAGAAGAACATGATTGTCGTAACCATGAATAAAGACAGTCACATCCCTCACGACGTGCATGTAAAATATGCTTCAAGTGAAGTGATGATGATGCCAGCCAAGGGTCGTGGACTCGTAGCCGGATCATCTGTTCGTACGGTACTAGAGCTCGCCGGAGTAAAAGATATTACTGCCAAGATTTTCTCTCGCAGTAAAAACAAACTTAACAATGCTCGTGCTGCTGTCGAAGCGCTTAAGCAGCTTAAAAAATAACGTATGCAACTACACGAATTAAAGCCTGCTACTAAGCGAAAGGCAGCCAAGCGAATCGGTCTTGGTGGAAAACGAGGTAAGACCTCAGGACGTGGAGGGAAGGGGCAAACTGCTCGAACTGGTAACAGTACTCGTTCAGAAATGTTGGAATTCATCAAAAAGATTCCAAAATTGCGCGGACACGGTAAAAACCGAGCCCGAACAGTAAACGAAGAAAAGACAGCGGTGATTCCTGTGAACGTTTCAGTTATCGAAGCTCACTTTGAAGCGGGTGATACGGTTTCACCACGATCGCTTGTAAACGCTGGAGTTATCTCTACCTTCCGCAAGCGCGTACCAGTGGTAAAAATCCTCGGTACCGGAGACCTCACCAAAAAAGTAACTATCGAAGGCTGTGCTGTTTCAGAATCAGCAAAAGCTAAGGTAGAAAAAGCTGGTGGAAAGGTTATTAACTAGCGTATACTAGAACCATATGCAAACTTTTTTCCGAAAAATCAAACTTATCTTCACTGAACCGGCTATCCGTAATCGTGTGCTGTTTGTACTTGGTGCGTTGGTTATCTTCCGTTTACTCGCCGCTGTCCCGATTCCGGGCGTTGATCAGACTGTGCTTGAACAATTTTTCTCGAACAACCAGTTTCTTGGTTTGCTAAACATTTTCTCTGGAGGTGGTTTGGCTAACCTGTCGATTGTGATGTTGGGGGTAGGACCGTTTATTACGGCTTCTATTATCATGCAGTTGATGACCGTGATGTCACCAGCGATGAAAGACCTCTACACCAACGAAGGCGAAGCCGGACGAGCAAAGTTTACTCAATACAGTCGCATGCTCTCATTACCGCTTGCAGTACTGCAAGGTTTTGGTTTCCTTACCTTGCTTCAAAGTCAGGGGGTAATTAGTGGCTTGTCGTCATTTGATTTTGCCGTCAACGTAGTGTTGGTAGTAGCGGGATCAATTCTATTGATGTGGGTGGGGGAGTTGGTAACGGAATACGGTATCGGAAACGGGGTGTCTATCATCATCTTTGCCGGTATTGTGGCCAGTTTACCTTCAACCGTGAACCAACTTATCTTTACATTTAGTATGGATCAGTTGCCTCTCTATATCGGATTTGCCTTCCTTGCGTTGGCTATCATTTACGCAGTTGTGGTTATGACTGAAGCCGAACGACCAGTCCCTATTACCTACGCCAAACAAAGTCGTGGGGGCGCTACCTATGGTGGAAGTTCATCATTCCTCCCGATGCGTCTCAACCAAGCCGGAGTTATTCCAATCATCTTTGCCCTTTCAATTCTATTGTTCCCGCAAATGGTGTTGAATATTCTCTCTGCGTTTGATTTGCCATGGGTACCCGGAGCGATGGACGCGGTCAATGGATTTGTAAATAACTATGTAGCCTACGGTATTACCTACTTTGTGCTCGTATTTATGTTTACCTTCTTCTATACAGCCGTAACCTTTGACCCTGATGCGGTAGCAGCCAACTTGCAACGAAACGGAGCGTTTGTTCCGGGAATTCGTCCAGGAGCGCACACTGCTGAGTATCTTGGAAACTTGATTACTCGTCTTACCTTAGTTGGAGCAACCTTCCTCGCGTTGGTAGCCGTACTTCCAATCGGACTACAGCTAGCCACCGGCGTAGCAGCTCTTGCTATCGGAGGAACTACAATCTTGATTGTGGTGAGTGTTGTCCTCGACCTTATCCGACGTCTAGACGCACAGCTCTCAATGAGACAGTACTAAAAAATTTACGCAAAATCACTGCATCTACTTTGCAGAAAAACAAAAAAGACCCTCACGGTACAACCCAGTACCGCTCGGGTCTTTTTTGTTTTTCTACTTCGTACCTACAGCAATTTAGCAAAAATTTATCCAAATTAGCCGTCAGCGTTGTATCGAAAGATACAGCGCAGACGGGATTTCTTAGGTTTTTCTAAAATTGGAAAATTGCGTGAGATACGAAGGTTGCAAGGGAAAAATGTTGAGCCGTACTCCATCACACGTAAGTTAATAAAAGTAAATTGGTTCAAAATCAGAGGGGATGCAAGGCGGTTGATGAAAAAGGACCGAGCCGTACTTTTCGTACGGTGAGAGTTCTTTTTCTGAAGACCAACGCAGTAGACTGCTGATTTTGGACTAATTTTAGTACTGGTTTTTGAAGGAGAAGCCGGCTGGTACCGAACTCCGTACCTGTCTCCACACCTCTGTCTCTAGCCACTTCTTATATGTATCAAACACCGTGAGGGCTACGGTTTGGGGGCTGTGGCGGCTGGTATCAATTACTAAGTCAAAATGGGCGGTATCGTACGGATCTACGTGATAGAGGGTGCGGAAACGGTTTTGTTCGTTTTGCATGCGGGAGCGTACTTGGTTACTCACTTCCATCAATGATGCTGTTCCTTCACCAGCTGCGCTACGGCTCGTGTTACTAATCGCATCTTTGTAAATCCGCACCGTCGCCACTTCCATATCTAAATCAAGGTACACCTTAAATGATTCAGGAATCCAGTAGAAACCCAGTCGTGAGTCAACCACGATGTCCTGACTGTCTCGTAGCTCGCGTAGCATATGGTCTACTTGATCATCGAGTTCATGGTCATTTTTAGCTCGTTCGTTGTACTGGGCGAGCGTGAGGTGATGTTTCTTGAGGAGCTGGCGCACCATATCACCAGAAGAATGCCGGGTGTAGTTAAGCATTTCAGCCACTTTATCAGCGGTAGAAGACTTTCCACTGCCAGGTTTACCGGAGAGGGTGATGATATGAGGACGGGACATAGCAACCATTATATCAGAATAGGCTCGCAAAAACGGTACACTTCTGCGTTGTTCCTGCGCAAAATAAACCTCACCGTACAAAAAGTACGACTCGGATTATTTTACTTGGACGCCTTGAATTGCACTCATTTTTGAAAACCCATAATTAAATCATTGCGTATTTAACTAAAAATAGGTACCCTTATGAAGTTATGAATTATACGACCAACTACCAGAGTATTGTCCTGATGGGGAAAATAGCTTCGGGTAAAGGAACTCAAGCCAGCGCAATATTAGAACATTTTGGTGGGGTGTTATATTCCAATGGGAATAAGGTGCGTGAGGTGTCTCAATCTCCAACGGTGTTTGGTCATAAAATGAAGGAGATGTACGAAGGCGGGTACTTAATGCCCGAGTGGGTGGCCTCATACTGGATGACCCATGCCCTCGTGAGTCAATTTGAACATGATCGAGTGATATTTGAAGCAGTGGCTAAAAAACCCAATGAAGCAGAATTGTTTGATGAAATTCATCAATGGATTGACCGTCCGTACATTGTCTTTAATTTGGATATTTCAGACGACGAGGTTCGCGCTCGCAGTAAGTCAAGAGCCAGAGACGTGGTAGATTCACCTAAATCAGTGGAGAAACGGCTCGAAGAGTATAATACGTACACTGCTAAATCAATTGAGTTCTTTCGCTCTCGCGGAACATTAATTGATATTAATGGCAGTTTGTCGCCCGAGGAAGTTCAGAGTCACATTTTTAATTCACTTCAATCGTAATATGGATATCAAAACAGTTATATTTATCGGACCACAAGGGAGTGGTAAGGGTACACAAATTGAAAAGCTCAAAATGGTACTTGAAAGCCGTGACCGTCGACGCGTGGTTGATATCCAGACGGGGCGTCGATTCCGCGCTCTGGCGGCCACTCAAGAAACTTTTGCTGAAGATAAAATTGCTACTACGTTGGGCACAGGAGTATTGCAACCGGACTTTATGGTAACGGTGCTCTGGGGTAAAGCCATGATGGATCAGCTTGATGATAAAAGTCATTTGCTTATTGATGGTTTCCCCCGCACGGTGGGACAAATTCCCGATCTGGAAGACGCGTTTCGATTTTTTGAGCGGGGAGCAGTAGAAATTATTAATCTTGAAACACCCGAAGAGGTTGTTCGTGCTCGTATGCAGAGTAGAGCCCGAGCGGACGACACCAGTGACTCTATTGAAGAACGTTTGCGTTGGTATCGTGAGGATACGTTGCCAGTGATTGCACATTACCGTAGTCATGAAAACGTCACGGTGCATGATATTGATGGTACTGCTTCAATTGATGAAGTGCATGCCCAAATTGTGGCAGCGTTAAACATAAGCTAATTATTTATGATTACTAAAAAATCACCCGAGGAAATAGCAACCCTAAGAATAGCGGGTGGAATTTTAGCGAAGATTTTAAAGACGTTGGCTAAAGAAACAGTGGTTGGCGTATCAACGCTTGATTTAGATGATAGAGCGATGCAGTTAACCGAAGAATACGGAGTTGAACCAGTGCTGTTGGGGTATCATCCAGAATTTGCGCCGTATCCGTATCCCGCGGCTATTTGTATCTCGGTTAATAACTGTGTCCAGCACGGTATCCCTTCAGAAAATATTGTCCTCAAGGAAGGGGATGTGGTGAATTTAGATATGACAATTGCGCACAACGGCATGATTGTAGATTCGGGCATTACGGTAGGGGTAGGGGTCGTGAGTGACACTGATCGAAAACTCATGGCAGCAACCCAAGAGGCGCTCGCCGTAGCGCTTAAAGCAGCCAAGCCGGGTAATCATATTGGAGATATTAGTAACGCTATTGAAACGTTTATCACGGGGCGGGGCTTTCACTGTGTGGAAGTACTGTGTGGTCACGGTGTGGGGTATAAAGTGCACGAAGAACCATTAATTCCTAATACCGGCAGAGCGGGTGATGGGCCGCTCATTGAAGTGGGGCATGTCTACGCCATTGAACCGATTGTGAACGTAGGGACGAAAGACGTTTGGTTTGATGATAAAGGAGACGGGTACAGTGTGTATACCAAAGACGGTTCTAATTCCGCTCACTTTGAACATACGGTGGTGATTACAGATAATGGGGCAGAGATTTTGACAAAGTAATTGGTACATGGTAAAAAGTTAGTCCGCAACGAGGAGGACTAACCATGTGGCAGCGGTTTTGTGGTTTTATACAATTTTTATATAAGCTCAATCAGCGTCTAGCTGATCCGCCTACCCGGTTACCCCCGTTACGTTCCTGGGATTAATTCCCCGTTTGTCCGTGCCTGTGCTCACTTTTGAGTCAGGGCACGGGCTTCTTTTTTTATATAAATATGGTACAGTGGTGCAGTTAATTACAACTAATTTTATCGTCGCCATGGCCACAAAACACCCACACCAAGAACGAACCTTTGTTATTCTAAAACCCGATACCGTCCAACGGTCTTTAATCGGAGAAGTGATTAAACGCTTTGAACGCACAGGTCTCAAGTGTACTGCCATGAAAATGTTTATGGCTGACGAAGCTCGTTTGCTCGCTCACTACAACAAAGATGACGCTTGGTTCCTTAAAAAAGGACAACGAACGGTAGAAGATATGGTGGCGCAAGGCCGAGAAGTAACGAAAGAACCAATTGAGTACGGAAAAGATATTATCCGCACCATTGTGCATTACATGACCGCTGCACCGGTAATTGGACTAGTATTTGAAGGAAACGAATCAGTAGCAGTGATTACTAAATTGGTAGGTACCACAGAACCAAAAACTTCAGATGTGGGAACTATCCGTGGAGACTACACCGTAGACTCATACAGTCACTCTTCATACGAAAATCGTTCAGTTCGAAACTTAATTCACTGTTCAGAATCACCCGAAGAAGCAGAACGAGAAATTGCATTGTGGTTTAAGGAGGATGAGATTATGAGTTATACTACCGCTCAGGAACGCATTATGTACGACATAAATCTCGACGGCACTAACGAATAATTTTAGCGAGCTACGTTGTTGGCCTGCAGAAAAAGAGCCTCACCGTACGAAAAGTACGGCTCGGCTCTTTTTCTTTGTCCGCCTAGTATCTCATCTAAAATAATTCGTTAGCTAATTTACGAAATAGATATAACTACTACTTAACGCAGTGAAAAAATTATCATCACCTAGCTTTAATCTTTTCTTTTTTCATTTTCCATTGTCTATTTTTTCTATCCGATGTTCTATTTTTCCCTATTCTATTTTCCTTTGCTATACTTAGTTTGGAACCACTGATACGTATGTTCCGATTAAGTAAATATGCAGGGATGCCAGCAGTCATTGGAACGTTATGAGAACTCGATTGAGAGGGAGATTTCAGACTCGGGCCAGAAATGGTACCCACCTAGAATTTCTAGGAGCATACGTAGGTGGTTCCTTTGAAAACACGTCTCATTTTGAGGCGTTTTTTCATACCGGCAATGGTATGATTAGGGAATGAAAAACACGACTATCTTGGCACTCGTTCTTGGGGTGCAACTAGCGATATTACATGCCCTGGCGGTTAAATTCTCACTCTACTGGGAGATTGCTTGGTTTGATAATCTGATGCACTTGTTTGGTGGTGTGGTGTTAGCGCTCTTACTCTATACGTTGGTTGATATCAAGTTGCTCGGTGCCCGCTTCGTTACCTCGTGGCGTCGGGTTACGGCGGTACTGGTACTGGTATTGCTGGGGTGGGAAGTGTTGGGTGTTATTATGTTGATGCGCGTCAAAGAAAATTTTATAAGTGATACATCGCTTGACCTATTGTTTGGTGCGGTAGGTTGCGTGATTGGTTGGTTTATTGGGAGACAACTAAAAAAATAACATAATGAAAAGTCAGTTAGGATTTTATGGTGGCGTGGGCAGTGTGACCGGAGCAAATTTTATGTTAGATACCGGGGAAGTGGCGATTCTCGTTGATTGTGGACTTGAACAGGGAAGTGATTTTGCCAGCGACATTAACGCTGAGCCGTTTGTGTATAATCCAGAGGATGCAGATTTTTTATTTGTGACCCACGCTCACGCAGATCATATTGGCCGGATTCCGAAACTAGTTAAAGATGGCTTTAAAGGAGTAATCTATTCAACTACTCCCACCAAAGCGCTGGCAGCGATTATGCTGGCTGATGCCCTCAAAGTGATGCAGTATGAGTATGAACGATATGGGCGACAAATACTCTATGATGCGCCCGATATTGCCCTTGCGTTGCGATTGTGGAAGACTGTTGACTACAATGAGGTAATCACGCTCCCTACCGAAATTAGCGCCCATTACACTGATGCGGGGCACATCTTAGGCTCAGGAATGCTCCATCTTAAACGTGGTGATAAAAAAATAGTCTTTACGGGAGACATTGGAAATGTGCCACAACCGTTACTTAATCCGCCGGTAGTGCCGACAGATTACGATTATTTAGTGATGGAAAGTGTCTATGGTGATAGGCTTCATGAAGAAGTAGCTGAACGAACTTCCTTGCTTAAACACTACATTGAAGAAACGCGAAAGAAGGGAGGAACCTTAATCATTCCAGCCTTCTCTTTGGAGCGCACCCAAGGGATGCTCTTGGAAATTAATAACATGGTTGAGTCTGGAGCCATCGCCTCGATTCCCGTGTTTCTTGATTCTCCATTAGCGATTACGGTTACTGAAGAGTATCGCACGTATGTGCAGTATCTAAAAAAAGAAGTCCAAGATCAAATTAAAAGTGGAGATGACATTTTTGAATTCAAGGGCTTGGAATTCACTAAAACAGTCAAAGAGTCACATGAAATTGATTCCGTGAAAGGTCCCAAAATTATTATCGCTGGTTCAGGCATGAGTCATGGTGGACGAATTAGGCGACACGAACAAAATTACCTTTCGGACGCTAAAAATACTGTGTTACTGGTAGGGTACCAATCAGCAGGGAGTCTAGGGCGCATCATTCAAGATGGTGCAAAAAAAGTCCATATCGAAGGAGAGTGGACTAAAGTCAAAGCCCAAATCGGTACCATTCGCGGATTCTCGGGTCACGCTGACCGTGACCAGCTATTAGGGTTGGTCGCTGATGGTTGTGCCAAAGCTAAGCAAGTATTTGTGGTGATGGGAGAAGAGCGCTCGTCATTATTTCTTACGCAACGATTGCGAGACTATCTAGGACTTAATGCGGTGGCGCCCAATGCGAACCAAGAAGTTGAAATCGACTTCTAAAGGGAATGTGAAATGAGCGAATTACTTTGGCGAACTGCAGTATAAAATTTTCACCGTACAAGGAGTACGGCTCAAACTTTATTCTTTGTGCTTCGCGTACTTCATCTCATTTAACATCCCCTCACGCCTCGACCTTTACTCAATTTAAAGGTTTTTATAACTTGTAATAGTGGATTTTTAATTCAAAAGAAAACCCCGCTTTCGCGGGGTTTTCTTTTTGTGGTCTACTTAGTTGCGTCTACTACTCGTTTGAATGAGTCTGGCTTCTCTAGAGCGAGAGTGGCGAGAACCTTTCGGTCAAGCATGATTCCTTTATCAGAGAGAGACTTGATGAAACGACTGTATTTGATATCAAAGTGAGACAACGCTGCATTAATGCGGACAGTCCAAAGGCGACGGAAGTCGTTCTTTTTGTCTTTGCGGTGTGCAAATGAGTAGGTTTCAGCGTGGTAGATCGCTTCGCGAGCTACTCGCTTCTTTTTTGATCGTTGGAGACGGTAGCCTTTTACCTGTTCCAAGATATTGCGACGACGCTTTTGCGCCATCAATCCTCCGGTTACGCGTGACATATTGTGTTAGTTAACTTCTGCGACTGGATTAGTCTCTGATAATGGTTTGGCGCCTGTTCCTGGTAGGAAGCGACGAGTGATGCGCTTACTAAGGTTAAGGAGTTGGGTTCGCTTGCGGCGAAGTCTCTGTTGACCAGTTTGGCGAGCATTAAAGTGGTTTTGACCAGGTTTGCGAGCAACAAGCTTGCCGTTTTTGGTCACTTTGATGCGTTTTGCGAATGATTTATTTGTCTTCATAAAATTGGTTTTTCTTGCTGGAAGTGGGGCAACTATAGCGTATTCGCCCTAAATTGTCAAAGCTTTTAAGCTCAAACAAAGCTCGTTTTTCACTTATATAATGCAACTGAGCCTTTTAACCTCAATTCACGAGCTAATTGAGGTAAGTAAGTCTAAAAATGCTTCAGTTACAAGGCGGGCAAAGCAATTGGAACGAGCCGTACTTTTTGTACGGTGAGGTTCAATTGCTGCAGCACAACGCAGTAGATGAGGTATTTTTAGGCTTACGTTTTTAGATCATTCCTGCGTCTAGTAGTTCATCGAGGTTTTTCTTCTTACTCTTCACAATACTGGTATCGACTACCTTTTTTGGCTCTGGAGCCACTGGTTTGGCGGCATCCTTTAGTTTTTGCGTCTTAGTTCCCGGCATCCGTTCGAGGGTAGTAGTGTAGCCTTTAGGACTTTTTTTCATTTCATCAGCTACTTTGTATTCGGTCGGGATGATTTTAAGGAACCGATCAAGACGTTCCTTTAGAAAGGCTGGATCCATGTATTTGTATCGTCCCCAGAGGAATAGGTCGACTTTAACGCGATGACCTTGTTCAAGCCATTCGGCCGCTTTATTGGCTTTAAGCATTTGGTCATTATCACCGGTACCAATCTTTACCTGCACACTTTTGGTTTCAGTCACATGTGATTTTGAGCGCATCTCACTTTCTTTTTGGCCGGTGTCGTAGCGGTATTTACCAAAGTCCATGATTTTAGCTACCGGTGGTTTGGCGTTAGGGGAAATTTCAATCAGGTCGAGGTTGGCTTCATCAGCCGCCTTTAAGGCAGCTTCAAGCGTAAGGACACCGAGGTTTTCGCCGGCTGGTCCAACAACACGAAGTTCACGCGCGCGAATGGCGTGATTGATTCGGGTTTTTACTTTATATTCAAAGGTGTTTGGTTTTTGCAAATGAGTGGGGTTTAAAAAATAATAGTTCAATCGACTACCAAAGAGGGTAGTGGTGCCGGGATTATGCGTTCGCTTTCATAGTCATACTAAGGTACTGAAAATATACCATATAAAGCTATATATGCAACGTTTTTCAGCAGGAACGAGGTGTAGGGAGGGGAAGAAATAATGATTAGATTTACCCTGTGTCGTTCTTAATATTGACAGATGAACTGTTTAGTTTGATACAGCGCAAATACAAGAGGTATCAATAGTAGTGAGTAGTATTTTTAAAATTCTTTTTGTATACTAAAAAACTAGAAGTCGCAGTTCTCAAAAAAAAGGCCAATCGATGAATATGTCGATGAAACACCCGCGCGCAAGTTCGGGGAAAAATACTCCGCGCCCTCGAGTCTATCACAACAATAAACATCACCGACTCCCCCGAAGTGCTGGTGGTGGGGCAGGAGAAGGTAATCTGGTTACAGTGCCGTTCCATCACCACGTTGCGTACCATAAACTTTTTCACGCCCACAGCCCATCAAGCGTGGCCCAACAGCTAAACGAACGGTGGCTACCGCTCTCAACGGTGATGGTATGTGTGCCAACCGCCCGAATTACCGAAGCGCTCGCCCTTCTTCAGGCGGCAGGTATCATTCCAGGGCTGTCCCTGGCTGATCGGGGAATCACCGAAAAGCATCTGCAATTTCACGGCACTCTTGCCGAACAAGAAGAGCGTGCTCCTTGGTGGACAAAACATAAACGACCGGATTAATACCCGGTCGTTACTTTTTTAGATAGTCGTTCGCGCGCTTGAGATACGCTGCGCGTTTAATCTCATCCATAATCGCCAGTAACCGAGGCATCATTGCCAATCGGTAATTAGTGAGAAAAAATTTTTGATGCGTCGAGATAAAATTCCAATATAAGGCTGTCCATAATGCTTCCCAGTCTTCTT
>JAZKIJ010000008.1:8186-21264 GCA_040384905.1 Patescibacteria group bacterium | reverse complement strand
TAAATGGTGTTCGTATTGTCAAAGGGGTTTCCACCTGCTTTCTGGGCATTATCTCTCAATACGTTTTCATTAAACATCAATGACATGTGTAGGTCTGAAAGCTTAAGGTCAAAGCGTTTTGCAAAAGCCGCCGCCAACACCGAATCCTTCATAAATCCATCTCGGATAGCTTTGCCTTTTGACCCAAATTCCCTTGGATTTAGTGCATTATAAGGTACAGAAATGTCCGTTACATTTGACAAAGAAGGCACCACTCCTGGAAACAAAACATTGAAAGTAGCATACATGTCAAACTCCTTGCGGCATTGTAAATAAGCACGACTGGCAAACGGACAAAGCGGCAAAGCACCGTTATAGTTTTTATCAAAATTTTCCATGATTGCCATACTTATGCCGCCACCCATGGAGTGACCAACCATAAAGGTACTGTCTGCTTTTCCGTATTTTTTAAAGAAATATTTGCGGAGATTTTCAGTATCATCTACACCTTGTGGAAGTGCAAAGCCTTGGATAGCATAGTCAGATGCTGCCACTGCAAAACCTCGCTCTAAAAATGGAGCCATCCTTTTGATCCATTCGGGGTTTTTGCTTTGGGCTGGGCTACCCATAAACTCATATCCATGGGCATACATTACCAGTTTTTTGTTCCAGTTTTCAGGAAAAACTATTCGGTAGTGAGCGTTTTTGATAGTTCCAGTGTCTGTTTTTGCCGCTAATTGAGCTCGTAACACAAGCAGTTCAGCATTGATTCGCGCTATCTCCGTGTTTGTTAGTACTAACTTTTTTTCTAGGTAGGTAATTTGATCCATGATGGCGACCGTTGTAGTAGTAGCTGCTTGGACCGTTGCTTGTGGTGCAACACCCCTAAACATCTTACTTTGTAACACCTGCAAAGCTCCGTGTAATTGAACCATGAACGAGGTAAGGGTCTCAGAGGATAGTGTCGTGCCAGCAGCTGCCTGTGCTGGTGTTACCGCGTGTGAAAAAATGAGCGAACACACGAGCAGGCCGATAATTACTACTTTGGTACTTTGTTTTAAAAATGATTGCATATGAATAAAATTGTTACTAACAGAAAAGGTCACCCCTCCTAAGGGTGACCTCCGATATCTGTAGTATATAGAAAATTAAAAATTTGTATAAATCTAATCTGTTAATAACTTTTGTTATTTTTTGTAGTTCCTACGTCCCAGTGACTTTATGGTTATTTTGAAGCAAATAATACTGCGGTTGGGTCTGCTACGGCTTCATCAATTTCACGTTGTTTTTTAAAGGCGTCATTAATCATGACTCCCTCTTGTTTTAGTAACGCTTCGTACTCTTCTCGTTCGAGTGTTTCTACTTCTGCTAATCGGATTGAGATAGTATCAAGGGCTGAGCGGTATTTAGTCAAAATTTCGCGCGCCTTTTCCATTCCGTCGTGAATAATTTTATTCACTTCATCGTCAATCGCTTTAGCAACTTGTGGTGAGAACCCGCGGTCTTCACTCATACCACCACCAATCATACGTCCCCCTGTTCCTTCAAAGGCGATTGGACCAAGTACATCACTCATACCGTATTTAGTTACCATGTCTCGTGCCATGTTAGCGACTACCTGCAAATCGTTACTCGGACCAGTTGAGAGGTCGTCAAATATCATTTGCTCAGTCACGTACCCACCCAAGGTCATGGCGATATCATCAAGGAATTCTTTTTTGGTATGCATGCGGCGGTCTTCGTCAGGTAACTTTAAGGTGTACCCCGCGGCGCGACCACGAGAGATGACCGAGATTTTCTGCACTGGGTCAGCGTATGGAAGTACTGATGCAACGAGGGCATGCCCTACTTCGTGGTACGCCGTCACTAGTTTTTCGCGCTTGCTTAACACATGACTCTTTCGTTCTGGCCCAAGCATTACTTTTTCAATTGAACGGATTAAATCAAACTGCCCTACTTTTTTGCGTAATTCACGCGCTGCCAAAATCGCTCCTTCGTTCATCAGAGAATACAAATCCGCACCCGAGAAGCCTGGCGTTCGTTGCGCAATAATATCGAGATTCACATCTTCCTGCAGTGGCTTCTTGCGGGCATGCACTTCTAGAATGGCCTTACGGTCATGACGGTCTGGCAAGTCAATCGTTACCCGACGATCAAATCGTCCGGGACGAAGTAGCGCGGGATCAAGTACATCCGGACGGTTAGTCGCGGCCATCACAATCACTTTGGCGTTTGGTTCAAACCCGTCCATTTCGACGAGAATCTGGTTGAGCGTTTGTTCTCGTTCATCATTTCCTCCCCCGACGCCCGTACCACGCACTCGTCCCACGGCATCAATTTCGTCCACAAAGATAATTGATGGCGCTGCTTTCTTGGCCATCTGGAAGAGGTCTCGTACGCGAGACGCACCCACGCCCACAAACATTTCTACGAACTCAGAACCAGAGATGGAGAAAAATGGCACTCCCGCTTCACCGGCTACCGCGCGTGCGAGCAATGTCTTTCCGGTTCCTGGTGCGCCCATCATCATGACACCCTTTGGAATCTCCGCTCCAATATCCAAAAACTTTTTAGGGTTCTTTAGGAAATCAACAATCTCTTCTAATTCTTGTTTCGCTTCTTTAGCACCGGCCACATCTTTAAAGGTAACTTTTTTACTGGTGTCATTAGGGTCAATCATCCGCGCTTTACTACTTCCAAACGAAAGCGCTTGCATGCCCGCACCTTTCACTGAACGCGTCAAAAACCAAATAATAATTCCCAGGAATAGTAACGGGAACAAAAATGGTGCAAATTGTCCCAGCCAGTATGAAAATCCCGTTTCGCGTTGCACATCAATCGTGATATTAGCTAGTTGTTCTGCAGACACACCGAGGTTTGTCAAAGAATCAGACACTGACGCATCTGTCTCGCGCTTGGCTTCGCCCATATTGCGGGTTTCATCTCGATACGACACTTCAAGCATCGAACCGCGCACGATAATTTCTTTGACCTCATTATTCTTTACCTGCCCCACCACATCAGAGATGGTTAGTTGTTCCGGCTCCTTGCGAGTATCAGTTAGGTACGAGAACGCAGCGGTAATAAAAATAAGCAACAACACGGTTGAGGCCATGTTATTCCAAAAATTACCCGGTCCAACCGGCATATTTTTGCCCACATTGCGCAGACGGTCTCCGGTAGTGCCTTTTTTCTTAGCTTCTGGTTCTGGTTTGGGTTCTTCTTCAGGCGTGGTGGGTACAATTGGGGTTATTTCTTTTGATTTTTCAGGTTGTAATGTATTGTTTTCTGTTTCAGACATAGTATAGCTATTATACAGAAAATGACTCATTTTGCGAGTTTTACCCTTACGAACCACCAAAATTTATCCTGTTTGACCTTACAGTGAACCCGACGTTTTGACTCTACTTCTCACCTCTTAAATTTGCTATGATAGGGCATCATATATATGAGTGACTTCGCCCGCAACAAAAAAGCCCATTTTGACTTTGAAATCCTTGAAACCTTTGAGGCGGGCTTAGTGTTGCTGGGAACTGAAGTTAAGTCCATCCGCGCCGGTCGGGCCAAACTGGATGGCGGGCACATACTTGTGCGTGGTGGTGAGGCCTATTTGGTAAACACCAGTATTGCCGCCTTTCAGCCTATAAATACCCCCAAAAGCTATGACCCGGAGCGGGTCCGGAAGCTCCTCTTATCCCAAAAACAGCTTGCACTTCTCCACCGTCAGACCGAACAGTCTCATTTGACAGCTATCCCGATATCATTGTATAGTAATCGAGGAAAAATTAAGCTCCAAATGGCTATAGCGCGCGGTAAAAAGAAGGCCGACAAGCGCGAATCCCTAAAAGAGCGTGATGTCAAACGAGACATCGACCGTACCTTAAAATCACAATAATATTTAGTTACAGAAAGGTGGTTAGTCGATGAGGGACACACCAAAAGAAACCGCGTGCAATGCCACGCAAGTCCATGAGGGATCTATAAAAAATGAGAGTCAAAGAACCAGTGCGAATTCCTTCACCTGAAGAAGTTGGGGGTCTTGAAAAAGGACCTTTAACCCAAATTCTGGAAGAGGTGTGCATGCGCCTCTGGAAGCTGATGACCCCGATGGAGTACGAAACGTTCGTCATCCGCCGGGTGCGGACAGTCACCCAAGGACTGAAAGCTTTCCGTGAATATGTTATCTTCACGATTCAGCTCCTGGAGAAGAAATCTTCGACCCGGGCAATGAGCTCATAAAGTCCGTGCGGAGGGCGACATACTTGTCCTCCGCACCACCTTTCTGTAACTAAATATAAACGAGGGAGAATTCAATGCTCACTAAACCACCCGAAATTGGCTTTCTGACACCACGTTCGCGGGCTCAAAAGATCGAAGCCAAGAAACAACGGCGTACCCAGTGTTCCGAGATGAAGGAAATCTCACCCTTTGATTTGATTGGGTTCCATCCTTGGCCCGAGGCAGAGGAGGAATCAAATGTCACCCTCTAACCCCAACTGGCCTGGATCACATGTTCGGGCGCAAGTACTGAAACGTCTCGCGACCCTGGGCACAAATTTCAATCCCTCAGAAGTGGTGATGGCAGCTCCACTTGAGGAACCAGCGGACGTTGAACTACTCTCAACCAAATCGGAGGCCCGTCATGGTCGATAGTTCTTGGGAATGGACTATCCTTTCGCTCCTTGCTCTCGTTGTAGGCACCTTGTACTACCGCAACGTCATCAAAAGCAAGGCGGATGATTTGTACAATCAATGGAATACCCCGAGACCAAACGATCAGGTTTCGGAGGAGCTCGACTACGGGAACTTCGACGACGACAAACCGCCGGTTGAAGAGATGCTCTTGAGCAAAACTAAAGCCCGCACTGAACAGGGCTTCAGTCATCACTAACATGCATCACCCTATGTGAATTTGCCCACGGCGAGCAACGCCGTGGGACACTCCCTCTTTCGTTCTTTGTAACAAAGTAAACGTGCGTACGTCATATACAGTACGCCGTTCCCTGTTTCTTTTTAATGCTCACTGTCATATATGTTAGTGAAATATTGAGACAAAACAGGGGATGCTAGGCATCGACGGTTAGTCTATCCCTGATGTGCAGTGTCGAAAATGGCAACCAATTCGTAAAGAGGTTCCATCTGTATTTGCAAACAAAGCAATACCAAGTCCTTACGCTAACGCGTTTGGATTCGCTCCCGCCCTCGCGTAACCGCGATTCGTGCCGGAGTGATGCAGCAGTGTTAAACGCCTCATACGGCACTGTTGTAAAATAGCCACGGGGCTGTGGGTAGGTGTGCCGTTGTCGCACCCACTCAAGCTTGTAACAACTCGAGTCACTATTGTTTTGTCTATTCTATAGATAGTGATTTTAAACTAAAGGATAAACTACGCACTGTAGAAGCATCCTGGATACCTAATTCGGACGCGGGTTCAACTCTCGCCATCTCCACCAAAACACAACCACCCGTAAGGGTGGCTTTGTGTTTTAGGTGGAGATGGAGTAACGTGCCTGCGCACGTTACGGCGAGAGTTGAACGGTCGCAGCAATGTTTATGTCCCCCACAGGGACAGAAACCGCGAGACGGGGTCGAGAACACTTAGTAGAATCCGCACAATGTGCGCGATTATACTTAGTGATTCGTGATTCAAATTCCGCCATCTCCACCTATGAAAAAGCACCCTTAGGGGCTTTTTCACCCCCTCACCCCATACCGCACCATCACTCCTCCCATCTTCAACGTCTCGTTACTCGTAAGCTCTAACGTCTCCATAGGCAACCCTTCTTCAAACAGTTGTCTACCATTTCCTAAAATCATCGGGGCGATACACAAACGGTATTCGTCAAATAAACCGGCCTTGATTAATGAGTTGCACAATTTGCCACTACCAAAGACAAACAGGTTGCCTTCGCCTTCCAGTTTTAGTTTATTAATATCTTCTACTGCATCGTTAAGTATTTCTGTGTTGGTCCAATCAGCTGTTGTGAGCGTTCTCGTGCAAACATATTTTTTCATGGTGTTTACCCTATCGGCAACGGGACCAGTTTCATTTTTCCAATATAAGGCCATACCGGCGTAGGTGACGCTCCCATAAATAATGGCTTCCGCTGAATCGAGTTGTTCGATACTAAACTGTTCGAGTTCGTCACCGTACACAGAAGTATGGAAATTAAGATCCCACGGCTCTACCCCTTGGAAATAACCATCGATCGTAATGACATTCCACATGATTAGTTTTTTCATACCTAAATGCTACCACATCGTGCACATGAAATGGTGAGCTATTTACAAATCGTATTTTGCGTTATATTATCCAAACAGCTGTAGGGTACGTTAACTATTTGTTCCCTTTTCATTGTTCATACAGGAGAGAACCACATGATCTATCTTCCCAAGACAATCGTTCCACTTAAGGCCTCCGGGGAGCAACCACTATTCTTCTTGGCCGGACCAATTCGAGGTGGTGGTGACTGGCAAGCGCAGATGGCAGAGACAATTATTTCTGTCATGCCACACGCATCGATTGCGTGTCCGTCTCGATGGAATTCCAATCATCGACTAGCGAGACATTTCCACCGACCCTTTTCGGAAGCATCGAATCGGCAACTGGCCTGGGAGCGTCATTACCTGAAGCAAGCAGGTCTCGATCCAGATGCGATTGGCAGTATCATTTTCTGGCTTGGACTTGAGAGTACGGAAAATCCACATCCGGGCCCCGAACCCTACGCGATGGATACTCGCCGCGAAATTGGTAAGTTCACTGCCTACCTCGAGGTACTGCGTGACTTTCCGGAATTGCGCGGTCGTCTAGACGCACGCGTGGTGGTTGGTGGACATCCGCAGTTCCATGGACTCAGCGTCATTATGGATGAACTCCAAAATGCCACAGGTCGTGACGTACCTTTTTTCACAAACATGAAAGATCTGGTCTATGCCGCCCAGATAACAGCACTCGACTGACCTTATTCCGCATTACAAAAACACCCCGCTACCTAATGGAAGCGGGGTGTCTCTTTTTTAAATTCTACTTTAACCGTTCTAACTTTCCTTTTCGTTTCACTATATTTTTGTAGTCCCATTGAATCTTCTCTGCTTTATTGAGCCATCGTATTACATCTGCTTCATTAATCTCTTTGACAGTGGTATACAACATAGAGGCATCTTTGAACTTGCCCGTGCCGGGTAGTAATAGTGGCTCAGCAAAATCTATCCCGCTCCAAAACATCAATCGCACTCCGGCTTTCAATTTGGTGTACCCTACGATTGGATTTTCATTAATAAACCAAACGGGGTGCCGGTGCCAAATTTTACTTTCGGTGGCATTGAGGTTCTCATCGATAACTTTCATCAGCTTGTTGGTTATCTTTTTGTCTCCATCCGCGAGCGTTGCGTTATATGATTTTATTTCTTTGTTCATATTTTTATTTTGTAAGCAGGGCTTCAAGTTGATCGAGTCCTTGGTTGTATCCTTCCTTCATACCCATCTCTATTAATGTATTGAGGGCGGCGGGATCCTTGGTCGTTAAGACCATTTTCATATCGGTCATATCGCCATTTTCGGTAAAGGTGACTTCCCAATCTGAACCGGGCAAATCGTTGTTGATACTCCAGTCCTCATTTGCAAAACCATCAAAAGCGGTAAAAGAGTTTTCTGGGTCAATAGTTTTATAAAGGTTAATACAATAGTGTGCTTCCCCTTCTGGCCCTTGCATGATGTAGTGCCAGTGGCCACCAGGACTAAAATCAAAACTTTTTGTTACCGCCTTGTAAGGGGCGGGAGCCCACCATAAATCAAGCAACTCAGCTGTTGTGTAGTATTGCCAGACTTTATTTTTAGAAGCGGCGAAACTACGTTCGGCAATTAATTGATTAGCTTCGGGCACAACGGTGTAGTTTGTTTTCATAGTTTATTGTAATAAGGTATCCAATGCATTGAAACGAGCTTCCCAAAGTGTTTTGTATTGTTCTAATACTCGAGCCGCCTGTTCCATAGTTTTTGGATTAACGCTAATAATCTGATATCTCCCATTTCGCTTTTTAATCACCAGTTGTGCTTCTTCTAGCACCGACACATGCTTGGCAACAGCAGCAAACGTAAGCCCCCGATGTGCCTCGGCTAACTCCCCAATTGATTGGGGGTTTCGTGATACACGGTTAAGAATATCGCGACGCGTAGCGTCCCCAAGTGATGAAAAAACGGCATCTAAATTAATGGTATATTCAACCATATAGTTGAATATACCAAATAGGATACAAACCGTCAAATTGCTTCCCCTATCACAACACTATCACTGCTCTTTTTTATCTTCCGCCACTCTAAATTTTACAATCTTGGTAATTAACGTTTTAGGTAAAGGCGCAGTATATGGTAATCGGATGCAACCTTTGGAAATACTGTACTGGGTAAGCTCACTAGCAAATTTGGTGACTGCTGACGGCGTCGGATACAAGCCTAAGTGATTTTTCATTGCGGCAAAATGCACGAGATTTTTCTTGCCGACGTAGGTGGGCATGCCGTAGGAAATAGTTTCCGTAGCATATGGTGCAGCGGCGGTAACGAGAGCACGCATTTCTCGCAAAAGATCCTGCACTGCTTTGGGCTGCGCTTTTATATAAACATCAACTGAAGCATAGGTTTTCATGCCACCTAGTATACGTAATTTAGAAAGCTGTGTAAAAATTAACAAGGTCCAACGATGTAAGTCTGAAACTTTTTTGTCCCATTACTGGCAAATGTCCTAATTTCATACTGTACACTTATAAATATGAAACAATTTTTAGTTATTGGCTTTTTAGTTGCCATACCGTTTATTAGTTCTCCGGTTTTTATTCATGCTCAAGTTTCAACTCAGACCATTACTCCCGTAAAGACAAGTATGTCTTCTCCAGAAATTGTAAACCCGCTTCGAGGATACTATCGATGGCGAGGGGTAGAACTAATGCCATTACCAGAACCAGCTCAAGATCATTATCAACGGTATACCTGGAATGAACTTGAAACTTCAAAAGGTATCTACAACTTTTCAAAAATTGATGCTGATTTAGCGGTCGCAAAATCAGCTGGTGCAAAGTTTGGATTTAGAATTCGCTCAATGACTGGCTATGCTGACAGCAAACAATATGTTCCAGCATATATGCAATCTATAGGTTGGTGGGCCGACACTGATGGAAACGGTTCGACAGACACCTTTGTTCCTGACTGGAACAGTCAAGAATATTTGGCAGGGACTCAAAGATTAATGGCCGCCCTTGGTGCTCGTTATAACTCAGATCCCTCTATCGCTTTTCTAGATATAGGAATGTTCGGACAATATGGAGAATGGACGTTAAGTTCACGAGTCGACCACACCAAGGCCCCTGCGGGAGTTAGTCCCTTGTCGACAAGTAGTGCTGAATCCATTATCGACGCTCATGTTAATGCTTTTCCTGACGTACAGTTATTAATGTCTCTGCGGAGTAAAAATAATCCCGCTATGCGCTATGCATACAGCAGGCCTACAAAATTACCTATTGGTAGTCGCGCAGATTGTGTGGGGCAACAGAATTATTTTAGCCAGTTTCAAAACAATATTGAAGTTTGGAATATAATTAGTGAGCGTTGGAAAATCGCTCCCTTTATTAGTGAATACTGTTCCGGAGCACTTGTTTACAATAGCACCAGTGGTGACAGTGCTCTAAAACAAGTGCGAGACCTGCATATCTCCGCGATTGGAAATGGAAATGTTTCCTACTCTTCGTTATTACAAGCAGATAGAGATGCCTATGCACTTATTGGAAAAACTGCCGGGTATAGACTCGGTGTTAATTCAATAAACATAACCTCACCACTGCTCACGGGAGCACCAGTGACGTTTACTACTAACTGGTTTAATGATGGAGTAGCGCCAGTGTATGAGCAGTGGAATGTTTTATTTAGTCTCAAAAATGATTCCAGCATTGTGGTGTGGACTTCTACATCTTCAGTATCCTTAAAAAACATACTACCAACTAATGGATCTTCCGTTATACAGTCAGATACATTTATTATCAATTCAGTTACCCCTGGCACCTACTCCCTGTCGATGAAAATTATCGACCCACGTAAAACTCGCCGCCCCTTAAAACTTGCAATCGCCGGATTGCAACCAGATGGTAGTTACACTCTCGGTCAAGTACAGGTAGCTGGAACACAAATCCAATACCCAACCGTTACACTTGTAGGAAGCCCTTCCTCCCTAGTCGCCGGACAGTCTTCGAGCCTCACGTGGTCAGCCTTCTCGAGTGATACGTGTACCAGTGCGGATTTCTCTACAAACAACCAGGTGAGCGGCCAAGTACAAGTTACACCCCTTACCAGTCGAAATTATTCGATAACCTGCAGTAGTGCAGCAGGTACAGTAAATGCAACCGCAAACATTTCCGTTACCCCTCAAATAGACAGCACTCCCCCTTCAGTACCAACAAACCTCACCGCAACATCTACAACGGCTGCACAAACCTATCTAAGCTGGCAAAACTCAACTGATAACACCAATGTTGGTGGTTACAATATCTATAGAAATGGAACACTTATTACTTCGGTAGCAGAATCTTTTTATTCAGATAGTGGACTGAGTCAAAATACTGACTATACCTATACTGTCTCGGCGTTTGATTCAGCGGGCAATGTGTCCGCCCAGTCAAATCCCATAACTATGAGAACGTCATTACGGACAATAATTCTTGAACAAGGTGTGACCATACAGCTTACCCAAGTGGTTACGGTCATGAGTCAAGCGGGAATGAATCGAAAAAGCAAAATTATTGGTACCCAAGCTATTGGTTCAACAGGATTAATTGTAAGTGGATCAAAGACAGTAGACGGAGTAGTATGGTGGAAAATTGATTTTAGCTCTGGAGCAGACGGGTGGGTACCTAGTAGTGCTTTAGCAATAAAATTAGCACGTAGTGAAACCGGACTCTTTCACAATATGCTAGCGAGTGCGTATTTCTCAATCTCTAATAGTGTAGAGACACTTAAAGATTTTCTGTCCACTTTGGCTTTTTGGCGATAATTGTCTGACTGTAACTTAAGGTATTTTAATAAAAACAGCACGCGGAACGTGTGCTGTTTTGCTACTCATACAGAACAAACGTCAAGCTGCGCGCAGCAGACGACTTGTTGTTTTTTGTCGAGGTGTAAATTAAGTAGTGCAAAATAATCCCCGAGCACTTACTAGTGCTCGGGGATGTACTACAGCGGTAAAAGAACCGGCACATCATGTTCAATACGCAACTTTGCTACGCACGGAACACGTTTTAGACGCTTCGTTCCTTCAAGGTATGGATTATCTGCATGAGCTGCATGACACACAAAGTAATGCGTACCGTCTACAGTTACAACCGAGTTTTGTCCGGGTGCATACCAGGTTTCACTTGGTTGTATCAATAATCCCACTCGACTAAACGGCCCGAAAGGTGAAGAACTCTTGAAAGTCGTGACGGCATAACTTTCTTTATCCCAGGTATCACTTCCCGACACAAACGCATACCAGGTTTTGTTTGACTGCTGGTAGAACAAAAAGAAACCTTCGAGCAAACGTTCATGTTTCCGTCGACTGGGATGAAGAATAATTCGCTCCTTACTATGTTTTGCAAATTTATACCCACAGGGATCAAGTTTGCGACATCGTATTGGTTCATGATGCGACCCCCAAAACAACCATTCTTCACCTTTGTAGTGCAGGGCAAAAGGATCAACCACGCTATACCCGTCGCCACTCATAAGGAATTGGGGAGCGGGCACAAATTTATACGGAAGACTTGATTGAGCCATTGCAATCGCCATACCCTTTACTGAGTCCGGATTAGTAGCATAATACAATCTAAATGTTGCACCTACTTTTCGTGGTACATCCGGGCACCAGAATTCTGTAGAGTCCTTACCCCAAGAAGCTTTCTCCGTGATAGCACACCCAAGGTTTTCCCATGTCCCCGTCCACGATGTAGCTCGCCTTACTTGAATGTTTTTACCTTCGCCATTCCAGGCCCGTGAACCGAAGAGGTACATATATCCATCATGATATAACGCAGACGGATCCGGAAAGTCTGACGAAAATAGTTTGGTTAATCGTTCCATCTCACGTTCCTTTCTGTTTTTCCCATACAACAATACGTGCAGGTGTATATGACTAAAAATTTAGTCATATACACCTGCACGTATTATGCAACTATAGGATTACGATACGGTAAATACTTCATTTTGATCTCCGTCCGCTTTTTTACCGGTAATTGCTGAGAGAGCCATATCGGTGTAGGCACCGATTTTACCACCGGTATAATCCCAGTACTCAAATCTGTGAACCATTACTTCAATAAGTGTGATACGAGGGTCCGAAGGACCATCAAACCACGCCTCATGAAAGGGGTTCCAGATTTGTTTGATTTTTTCTCTATCCTCGTTAAGAGTTGCGTGGCCAGTGAGGCTAACAAAGGTAATATCATTGCCCGCAGTATAGGATAGAGTAACTTTCGGAGAATTTTTGATTTCATGAACTTTTTTACTTTCCTTGGATGTCATAAAGGTAATGCATCCAGTATCATCGATTTCTTGTGTGGCCATTGGGCGCGCACACGGGACGCCGTTTGCATCTACCGTTATAAAAGTAGCAATATGAGTACCACTACTCTTTTCACGAATGAGATCAATGATCTGAGATTTTGATTGCGTATTGTCCATGCGTTTTATTTATGGAGAAATTATGACCGTAGGGTATACCAGTTGTCTACAACTACTATTAGGCGTTATAACACGCGACTAATTTTGCACCTTCAACAATGCTTGGGTTTGAGCCGGTTGAAATTTCACGAGTTCGGTTGACACCAATACTCCGTTCGGCACAGGCTCTCATAGCATTAGTGATTTCAATTTCATCTCCGGTAATGCCCGCTGTTCGGAGCATAGTTTGTTGCTCTTGCGGCAAGGCACTCATTTTGATTCGAAAGGCTACTTCATTTGGATTGGTTGAAGTGGCGGTCGAAGTTGAGGTGGTAGCCGTAGTAGTGCTGTTGGTTACCGTGGTCGTACTAACAGAATTACCATTATTATCTACTGCATTTATATCAGCTCCCTTTTCAATTA
>JAZKIJ010000008.1:0-8176 GCA_040384905.1 Patescibacteria group bacterium | reverse complement strand
CAAGATTGTAGTTGAGGTTGCATTTGGATCACCCAACCCTAGATTTCCTCGTAACGATTGTCCCCACGCGGTCCCAAATAAAATTGCTAAGAGGATAACTATTAGTACTACACCAACAATTACTCCGCTATAATCATTATTTTGTCCCATGTTACTGTCTAGATTAAACTTTTAATGTTGTATACCTTCACAGCTGTGTTTCTAACCACACGTTACAATTCTGGTCTCTCGATAGAATTCCTAATATGCGTTTCAGTCAAAAACTTACTGTATACGTGGAGGTCATTACTCAGACTCGGAACATACCGAGCGTGAGATTCAAGGTAATCAGCAATGGCGATATCAAGGGTGTCCCTCACTATCTGCGCTTGCTCAAATTGTTCTGCAGCTTCTAATTCTTGTATCAACCCATACGATTCAGCGAAACTATGCCCGATTTGATCACGGCGGGCCACAACTGCATTTTGGTCGAGAGCACCACGATCAAAATCATTTTGAAGTTTCCCAAGCGTGTCAGCAAATTGTTGTGCGTATAATTGGGCTGATACGCTCGTTTTTGATAATGGACTCATCACGAGTCCATTGTCTACGGCTTCAATCTGTGGCGCTGGTGTAACAACCGCTCCATACAGGGCCTGTACGCCGTACAGACCACTCACGGTTGCAATCACCCCCACACCGGCAATAGTTTCTTTAATCATAGGTTAACTAATAATTTCCATGACTGACATTTGAATCAGGCGGCCACGTAAATTATTGTCTCCCGTACGATTGAGGTACCCGGGCATTTCAGTTCGAGACATTCCAGATTGCGCATCGCGCATTCTCACTGATGGCTCCACTAACGCTTGAGCGTCATCCTCTGCTGAATAATCTCCAATGTAATAGGCCTTTTGAAGTAGTTCGTGTTGCATATAATTTTTTAAGTTATAGCTCGAACGAAGTACGTGGGTGTATATCAAGAGATACAAACCTTTATGCACGTATCATCCGAACAATCCAAATAAAGAGCGCGGCTCCAACTACGGCGACGATTAAACTGTATAAGTTAAATCCGGTTACTCCAGGTGTTCCAAACATACTGAAGATAACCCCGCCCATGATGGCGCCAATAATTCCGACAACGATGTTCATCAGAATTCCCTGAGACGCATCGGTACCCATAATCATTGAAGCGATCCATCCGGCGATTCCCCCTAGAAAAATCCAAGCTAAGATACTCATACTATTTCTTGTTTAATGTAAATAATTAATAGTAGTGCTGTATGACTACTATAGTTAATGATAACGTTTTGAATATGTTTGTCAAAATTTAATAACAATCTTTTCCACACCTACAAAAAGTACCCTCAGAATACGTTGCTTTTTATAGCCAGAATTTTTTTTGACACCCGTCCATAGTTATTTCATACTTTTTTTTGTTAATATTTTATGATAACATTTATAATGAGGGCACTATATTATAAAAAATAAGTCACAATATTTATGAATAATGAATTTTATTCGCTGTATTGCATACTCGTCATGAAGATGCTCGCGACCGAAGACGCGTTATGCGAACACCTCCCCAAAATGGCCGCCCATTCAAGCAATCCCAAACTCAGAGAAGCTTTAACTAACCACTGGGAAGAAACCAAACGACAGCGAACTACCCTTGCTAAAATCGCTCAGCAACATAGTCTCTCGGAAGAAGAAGCGTTAAATGACCCGTTTGCTATGATGCTGGATGAAACAGAAGAAATGGTGACCGTCATGAAAGATCCGAGCGTGCGCGATGCTTTCATTGTGGCGGCAGCGCAAACGGTAGAACATTATGAAATTGCTCATTATAATACCCTTATTTCCTGGTCCAATACTGAATACCCGGACGATAATGATAAATTTAGTTTGATTCTCGTTGAAGAAGAAAAGTCTGCCGATATACTCTCTTCAATTGCCACTGGTGGAATTTTTACCGAAGGATTGGACCAAAAAGCTCAAGTGCAGACGTAATCACATACGTTACTGCAAAAACAAAAATACTAGCGCACCTAAGCTGGTATTTTTGTATTAAAGTACAACGTGGGGACAAAGTTATGCACAAACTGTTGATAATTTTTTACAAACAAATGAAAGTATGATATTCTGTATTTGTGAGGAAGCGATTTCTCAACGAGGGAACTCTGTAAAAAGGGGGCGCATAAACATGGGCGGCTAAAATAAAAAGACTAACAAACTAAAAGAAGGGAAACGGTGCACAATTTAATTTCTTTCCTACATGAAAAAACATCTTGCGGTCCGAACTTGGACAAACCGAGATCGTAGGGGAACTTAGATTATGCACACAAAAGGGGAAGCATTCGTGCTTCCCCTATTTTTATACTCAATTATTCGATAGCCTTCCAAATATTGTCGTAGAGCACACGCATGGTAGCAGCAATATCAGCGTTAGTGATACTAACTCCTACAATCTGATCTTTAGTGGAAGCAAACGAAACAGTATCATCATGAATATACAAATCTGCCCCAAATGGGTACTGATTTTCTTGAACCCGACGAATTTGCTGAGGCGGCACACTAGGAATATCATCACCCGTTCGCTTATACATGAGCTGGGATTGAATATTTTTACTTGCTCGCTTGTTACTAAAAGCCATCATTTCTTCATCAGTAAAAATTTTGGACATACTGTCAAAAGAAAAGGCAATTTTTACCAGTTTATTCTTTGAATCCAATATATTATTCCTCATTGATACTAAACCTTCTTTTCCTTCAAATACCCGGACAACTGGCCTATCAACGGAACTCCCAAAAACTTTAAGGAGTTCAGGGACCAGGGTATTAATTTCAGCTTCTTGGACTAAAATTTGTTGCTTTTTTTGTTCGAGAATACGTACCAAATTTGTTGGTGATTCAGCAGCAAAAAAAGTTTTCTTGCCTCGTTTAAAAGAGGACACAAGTCCAAACTCAATCAGAGTTTTGATTTGGACGTAGGTGGTCGAACGATTTAGTTTTGAGGATTTGGCTAATTGGTCAGCGGTAGCGTCACCACTTTGCAGTAACGTAAGATACACTTCTGCTTCCTTTTCAGTCAAACCGAGTTCAATCAATTTTTTAGTGTTAGCCATAAAAGTAAATATGTATAAGTAAAATCCCATTTAATATACCATCAATTTAAAATTTTTCCAGTTTTAAGATATCTGTCTTCACTCTACGAACAAAATTATTATAAAAAACAACCTGCCCCCCTTTGGAAGCAGGTTGTTTTTAGCTAATTATTTTTTATCCGCGAACTAGTTTAACAATCCATAACAGCACTACCGCACCAATCACTGAAACTAATAGACTGTACAAGTTGAATCCAGTAACTGATGCATATCCCAAGAAGTTAAATAAGTATCCTCCTAACCACGCTCCAATAATACCAACAATGATATTTAGAATTATGCCCTGTGAATCGTCAGTGCCCATAATTTTAGAACCAATCCATCCTGCTACTCCACCCAATACGATCCACGCGATTGTTCCCATAATATATTATGTTATTACAAATAAATAACTTCTCTTTTATTATACTATTATTTTTTATTCACAATGCTGCCAAATGCCTAACCGCTGTGTACGAGCATCAGTATAGGCTGATGTAAAAAGGGACCGGTATTGCGTATTAGGATTAATCATCAATACAGTGGCATAACCCTCACGCACCAGCGTTTCATTTATAAAGGCAGTATCAACATACACATACGCTAACAAACGACCATACTGATCATATGGTTCTAGACCGGGCGCCAGGGTAACGATTTTATTGGCAACTAATTCTTTGTTGCGCGCAGTCGCTTCGGCGCTTCCACACTCCGGAATTTTTGTAGCGTACGGTTCAGGAGTATCAATGCCAATGTACCGCACTTTGGTTCTCTTCGTACTGCTCCCTGTCATCACTTCAATTGTATCTCCATCAATTACGTTTACTACTCGTGCGGTAGTTGTACCGGTAGCGAACGTAGTCTCGGAGGGAGAACTGTACGGTTGTCCCCACAACGAACTCACGCCCATAATAATGGCTGTTATCAATGATAAAACTAGCGTAGTAATATGCTCCATAGCACCATTTTGCTATCGTAGTATGTCATACTTATACTATGAGACGAAATACTGATACGAAAGGATCGATTATCCCGACGACGTTACTGGCGAGCGCTATCGTTGGCTTCCTCACCTTTGCGAGCGTATTGTTTATGCCCAAGTCTGAACAGACCGGCACACGCATGCACATAGAACCGAGCGAGTTGAGTATCGAAGCGAACAAAGAATTTACCATTGATGTGTTTGTGCAATCCGAAGAACCAGTGAATGCTTTTGCCGGAGTATTAAATTTTGATGAATCAATTTTGGAAGTTGCCCGGATTGATTACAACACCTCAATTGCTAACCTCTGGACCCAAGAGCCGTGGTTTACCAAAGGGGCTGGGACGATTACGTTTGCTGGCGGCACCACTAAACCAGGCGGCTTCACGGGGAGTGGCTCACTCTTAACGGTAATTTTTAAAGGCAAAGAAGGCACCACTACCCCCCTGACCTTAACCAGTACTCGGGTACTGAAACATGATGGGCTCGGGACAGATGCCCAACTGCAAACGTCTCTTGATGCTCTCTTTACAATTAAACCACTTTTACCTAAAAATGAAATTATTACTCAGGGTAATCCCGAAGAAATTATGCTGTCTACTGATTTAAATAACGACAACAAGACTGGACTGGCTGATATCAGCATTTTTATGATTCACATTACCAGTCAAAATCTGCTCTCTGATTTTAATAATGATAAAAAAGTCACAGCCGCTGACTTGAGCATTTTGCTTGATGCCCGAGAGTAACCTCCTTCACTTCTCCCCGTTTATGTAGTTGGGTCTGAAAAAAATTTTGGTATACTTTGCTCCGTTATGAAATCACCATTAATTGTTAAGCGCGGCACCCACGGACTTGGACTCTTTACCACCATTGATTTTAAAAAAGGAGACCTCGTGACAGAATACACCGGCGAAAAAATAACCGTGGACGAAGCAAACAGACGAGGTGGCCAATACCTCTTTGAATTAAACGATGCTTTTACCGTTGACGGAAAAGAGAGAACCAACAACTCTCGGTACATCAATCACTCATGTGCACCTAACTGCTATCCGGAAATTGATGAAGAGGAAGAGCATATTTATATTTACGCCAAACGAGCCATTAAAGCAGGCGAAGAACTAACCTACAATTACGGTAAAGAATTTTTTGACGTGCACATCAAACCAAAACAATGTCGTTGCAGTAAGTGTGTAGCGGCGCGAGCAAAATCTGCTTAAACAGCAGGTTCTTCTTCACTTCCAACTTCTTCTTCGGGTACTGCTTCAGTAGAAGAGGCAGTATCTGTTTCTTCAGACGTAGTAGTCGCGTTGGTTGTCGTAGCTTCAACAGGCACGGGGACAGTAGCGGGAGCATCACCAATTTTTAATCCTCCGTTTGGTCGTGAGTCTGGGTTTTGTACTTGAATGGTTTGGGTAATCACCTGGCCCGCTTCATCTCGAATTTCACCTTTGTTAATTTTTTCATTACGTTCGTTTACCACGGCCACCACATCAATTTCTCCTCGGTCCATAAATCCAATTCCAATACCAACTCCCGAAAGGAGCAGGCACATTCCAAACACACCGGCGAGGGTTTTTGATTTTTTCGAACGACTTTTGCGTTGCGCTGAAAGTGGCGTCGGGGCTTTACGAGCAATAGGCTCAGGATCCGCAGTAACACGTGGTCGGGGCGCGGCTCGTTTGCGGACTACTTTAACGGGTTCTTCCGTATCAGAAACAACCCGTGGTTTACGGGTGCGTGTTTTTGGAAGAACAACCTCTTCGCCGTCTGCGTTTATACGAGCACGGGGCATGTGTTTATTCTATCACCTGATACAATAAATAAGTATGCTCATAACCCTACTTGTTCACACATTGGTCTTCGCTACAGTTTTATTAATTTTAGTAACGGGCGTCTTTATAATCGCTCAAATTAAACGTGATAACAGCGTGATGGACATTGCGTATGGACCCTTATATTTCTTTACGGCGATGGGGACGTTATTTTATACCTCTGGAGTATCGGCCACTGCCTTTTTAATTACCGGTTTACTGGGCTTGTGGTCGGTACGTTTGGCGTTACGAATATATCGAAAAAATAAAGGTAAAGCAGAAGATGCTCGCTACGCAGCCTGGCGCACCGCCTGGATGAAGCGGGGGCGGTCGTACTTTTTATGGCGGAGCTATGCACAAATTAACTTACTGCAAGGATTAATTATTCTTATTGTCTCAATGCCCTTTATTATTGCCACGGCGAGTACCGTAATATCCTATAATATTTTCTTTGTTTCCTTGGGACTGTTTGTGTTTATTTTTGGGTTAGCGTATGAAACCATTGCTGACTATCAATTGGATGTGTTTTTACAAAATAAAAAGAGTGGCTTAAGTACTGAACCTATTATTAAAACTGGTCTGTTCCGATATTCACGTCGGCCTAATTATTTTGGAGAAACATTAATCTGGTGGGGACTCGCCATTATTGTGTTACCACTGCCGTTTGGGTTTCTTGGCATTGTTAGCCCACTGATGATTACCTATATTGTAACCAAAGTGACCGGCCCGATGCTTGAAAATATTTTCTTGGAAAAATACCCCGAAGAATATCAGTCATACATTGACACCACTAATTATTTTATTCCCGGTCCACCTAAAAAAGTTGCTTAGGCTTTTTTGCACCGTTCACTACAGTAGATTACAGCCTCCCATTGCCCGCGTAATTTCCAGGACTTACGATTCGTAAACGCCCGGTTACACACCGGACAAATTTTTGATTCTTTGGGAATTGCCATACTTTGCTTGTATACTACCACTACTATGGAAGCGAGCATTGTCTACCCTCACCAACTGTTTAGTCCTGCTAGTCACCCTGCCCTGGCACCAGGTCGACCGGTGTATGTTATTGAAGAACCTCTTTTTATTTCGGAGTACGGTACCCACCGGCAGAAAATGTTACTACATCGACTATCTCTGCAAGCATTCGCGGAGGAACTTACCCTGGCAGGATTTACCGTGGAGTATGTACCTATTGAACCCCAGGCAACCACCGCTAGTATTTTACAAAGTATAGCCAAGGTCGGTATTACTACCCTACACATTGTTGATACCACTGATAATTACCTCGAACGAAGGATCGCCACCGCTTGTACTGCCTATGGCATGACGCGTGTCTGCTACGAGTCTCCCCTTTTTATTCTTCCTAAGGAAGAAGCAATAACGCGATTTCAATCCAGCGGGAAGTTTATGAAGAAATTCTATGAGAAACTACGACGCGATAAAAACATACTGATGGAAGGAAACAAGCCGGCAGGTGGTCAATTCAGTTTTGATAATGAGAACCAAGCCAAGCTTCCCAAAGACATTGTCTTACCGACCGATATATCCTGGATTGAAAATGAAGCAGTAATGCACGCACAAGAGTGGCTTAAAGATATTAAAAGTGAACAATACGGTGAGGCTCGGGTATGGGTTCCGTACACCCGCGCTACTGCCTACGTCTTTCTTACGGAATTTTTAACCGTACGGTTTGCTCAATTTGGCACCTACGAAGACGCTATTACTACCAAACACCACCGACTGTTCCACTCTACCCTTTCACCCTTACTCAACATTGGTCTCTTGTCGCCTCTGGAAGTAGTGGAAACAGCGATTGCTTATGCCGAGCAAAACCAGACGCCGATTAATTCGCTGGAGGGATTTGTGCGGCAAATTATCGGCTGGCGCGAGTTTATTCGCGCCAGTTATGAAGTGGATGGGAGCAAGATGCGTAACCAGAATTTTTTTAATCATACCCGGACACTTCCACCTGAGTTTTGGACGGGCGGGAGCGATATTCTCCCCCTCGCTGTGAGTATTAAAAGTGCACTTACCTACGGATACAATCATCATATCGAACGATTAATGGTGCTGGGTAATTTTATGCTACTGACCCAAACCCATCCCCACGAAGTCTACCGCTGGTTTATGGCTATGTATGTGGATGCGTATGACTGGGTGATGGTGCCTAATATTTATGGCATGAGTCAATTTAGCGATGGAGGAAGTTTTGCTACCAAGCCCTATATTAGTGGCTCAAGCTATCTTAAAAAAAT
>JAZKIJ010000007.1:0-8911 GCA_040384905.1 Patescibacteria group bacterium | reverse complement strand
ATGGTGAATGAAGAAATGAGCGTAGCGATTATTCTGAATTTATGTCCCGATTTTTTCTTCTAAGGAAAATCGCTGGACCGCACTCAGTACCTAAGTTTTACTTGCTCTTCTTACAGAAGCTGTCCACTCATTGGATATTTTTGCAAAATCTCTCAATGAGTCTTGCGAAGTGACATTGAGTCACTTCTCACCTAGCATTGCACTCATTTATGAGCGTCCTTTTATGCAGGGTAACATTTGTTGATTCGTTTACTTCTATTTTGAATTTATTTCTTTAAACTCTTCTCTTTTCAATATTCCATTTTCTATATTCTCTATCCCATATTCAACATTCTCTTGTAATTAGGTACATATATATGTATGCTCGGGGTATATGAAGCGTACTCATTATGGGCATACAGAAGAGGGGGAGGGGGTGGAGAAATTTTTACATAAAAAATCCCTCGGGCAAAATTTCCTCACGAGCGACGTAGTGCCCAAATGGCTCACTGAAGCTGGGGAGGTAACACGTAACGATACCGTGTTAGAAATTGGCCCTGGAACAGGAGCCTTGACTAAAGCGCTGTTGGCAACGGGTGCTAACGTAATTGCTTTAGAAGCTGATAATCGGGCGGTAGTTATTTTAGAAGAAGTATTTAAAGACCATATAACCTCAAAGCAGTTAACCCTGATACATTTTGATGCCCGGGAGCTTTCGGTAGGGGATTTAGGTCTTTCGCACCAGCAATTTAAAGTAGTGGCTAATATTCCATACTATTTATCAGGATTTTTATTGCGAACGTTCCTTGAAAATCCGATTCAACCCTCCCACTTAGTGTTTTTAATGCAAAAAGAGGTAGTGGAGCGGATCGCTAGAGCGAGTAAATCATCTATTCTATCACTGTCGGTACAGGCTTTTGGTGTCCCAAAGTACATTAAAACCGTTACGCGAGGCCATTTTAACCCTAAACCGAAGGTTGATTCGGCAATTTTACGAGTGAGCGACATTACCACCAATAATTTCGCTTCGGTTGCGGAACAACAGCTGTTTTTTGAACTCCTGCACCTTGGGTTTGGTCAAAAACGTAAGCAATTACTATCCAATTTTTCACATCGCTACGACCGGGGCACCCTCGAGCAACTTTTCTCCACCCTCAAAATACGACTAGATGCCCGTGCGGAAACCCTACCCCTCTCAACGTGGCTTTCCTTAACTAAACACCTCATCCATATACCCAACCTTACGCAAGTGTTATCGACAGAGTAATCAACAGGATTTACACAACTTATACACTACTACGCTAAAAGTAATCCCCGTAGTTGCTATAATAATTCGTAATGGCTTATAACCCAAAAATTCTCGGCGCGTTTGTAGTTGGTTTTGCGCTGGTTGCGGGTGCCTATACTGTAAGTAACTTTAATGCACCCCGGATTGATACTCAAAATGAACCGGTGTATGGATTGGGCGCTAGTCCAGCTGCTGCCCGAAATTACATTCCGGTGAGTGATTCTGACGATAACGGAATTGAAGATTGGCGAGAGGAGTTTGTTAATAATACGCCTATAATTATTGATAATTCAGATGTAGCAGGACCGGTACAATACACACCCCCAACCTCACTGACGGATCAAGTGGGGATTCAACTATTTCAAAATGTACTGCAGGCTAAAGGCCGAGGTAATGTTGGCCCAAATCCGCAACAAGTAGTAGCCGATACCGCGGAAATGCTTCGCAGTACCGCCATGAATGACTACATTTTTAAACTTAATCAAATTCAAGTTATCGGCACCAGTGATGAAGCCATAAGAACGTACGCAAACACATTGGGTCAAATTATTATAAATAACAACGTAAAGGGAGATAGTGACCTGGCGATTATTGAACGGGCTTTGCAAACCGAAAACCCAGAAGAACTAAAGAAACTAGACCCACTCATCACGATGTATAAAAACCTCCGTGACCAAACGCTCGCCACTCCCGTGCCCACGGGATTTGAAAAACAGCATCTTGATTTGATTAATGTCTATCAAGCTATGTATTCCACCTTGAGTGGACTTAAACTCGTGTACGCCGATCCGGTAGTGGCGTTATTACGAGTACGACGGTACCAAGACGATACCAAAGGTCTTGGGATTGCCTTACAAAATATGTACAGCGCTTTTATGCCACACGTGCGTTTATTTAGCGAAAATGATCCTGCCTTTGTGTTCTTAGCCTTTAGCCCTAAATATTAATATGTTTTACCGTCTTAAAAAATATTCTGTTCTTGCTCTGTCATGTTTTTTACTCATGACCGTGTTTGCAGTTTCTATCCCTACTCATAAAGCAGAAGCGGGGCCAGCTGGGGGAGCGACATTAGGAATGCAGATTACACAACAGGCAGAACTGGCTTCATCTGCTCTATCAAACGCAGCTACGGCAGTGGGTATAAACAGTTTAGTATTAAAAGAGACTGTGCTCGATGGGATTGGCTGGGCTATTGCCAAACAAATGGTCAGTAGTATGACCCGCAGTTTGATTAACTGGATTAACTCGGGCTTTGAAGGTAGCCCCGCGTTTATTACCGATTTAAACGCTTTTTTACTTGACGCCTTGGATACTGCAGCTGGAGAATACATCCGAAGTCTCGGTGGAATTGGTGAATTTATTTGTTCGCCCTTTCGATTGGATGTCCAAGCTGCTTTGAGTGTTTCCTACGCCCAAGCTCGCAGCGGTATGCCCTCAGGACCAACCGCACCCGCTTGTAGACTTACTGATATAGCTAATAACATTGAGGGATTTTTCGCTGGAATAACAAATGGGGGTTGGGGGGAGTGGATGGAGGTAACCAGTAGTCCGCAAAATACTCCCTACGGCGCCTACCTTGAGGCTGAGGCTCGACTCAATATAAAATTAAAAAATGAAGCCGGACAAGAAATGGAAGTAGCGAGTTGGGGGGATGGTTTCTTATCAAAAAAGATTTGTGAGACCATTGAGGGTACAGGAGGTAGTGAAAGCTGCACCATTTCAACACCCGGACAAGTTATTTCTGAAGCCTTAACGTTTCAGCTTTCAACCGGTCCACGCTCATTAATTGAAGCCGATGAAATCAATGAATTAATTGGAGCTTTGTTAAACCAATTAGTAAATGCCGCCATGCAGGGAATCAATGGTCTTTTAGGCCTAAGTGGCGGTACAGGATATACAGACTATAGCTTAAACGGCTCAAGCACTCGTCCGTATTTGGATGATATGGTAGATCAAGGATCACTTAATGCTACCGCCACCCTGGCTCAAATGCAGACTTCACTTACGACTGAACAATCATATTTGACACTAACATCTTCTACATTAAGTGAAGCAAGCCGAAGATTAAGCTTAGTAGCCGCTAGTCAAAGTGCTATCTCCAACCTATTTGCAGTGGGGAACCCCGGTACAAACCTAGCCAATATTACTCGCAGTGACTCACTTACGACTGCTCAAAGTAAAGTAAGAAACGCACTTAATGATAGCCCTACTGCTCAAGAGCGAGCCGATCTAGCAGTAGTAGAAGGCCAACTAAATACTATTAGTAGTGCCCTAAGCGTTATGGCAACAATGTCTGACGATAGAACGTTAGCCAATAGCTTACCCTCATTAACCTTTACTCGACTGGAAGCCGAAGGAGTACGGGTAGTAGGAGAACTGACAACCCTCGTAGCAGAACTGAACGTTATCGTACCGAGAACCACCACAAACGTTACTAGATTAACTAGCCTCATTAGTCGGTACAATAGCGCCGGCAGTAGTGGTACCGGTAGCTCAACTCAATCAGCGGCTAGCATTCAAAATGACATCGCTATTGAATACGCAACTGTAGTAACGGGCGGAACACTTACTCAACAATTAACGATAGATCAAAATCGAACCCGGTGGCGTCAGGTACTTAATCTCCAATAGTGGTTAACCCCAGTAATAAGAGTCGGAGCAGTGCTAGAATATGAATGTAATGACTTATTTGGTCGGTATTTTAAGTGGAGATAAACTATTTAAGCGGGTAATTTCCTTTGTCTTTTTATTTCTTATTTTAAGCACCATCTTCTTAACTAGTTTTGCTAACGTACTTGCTCAAAGTGGTCCGGCAGGAGGAGTTCCAGGTGTAGATAGACCATATAGACCCGGAGATCCAGGTTACGTTCCACCCCCCGCAACAGGTGGACCAACAACGCCTGGCAGCCCTACTTCTCCCGGCACTGATACTGGTGGCCCTGGAGGGGGAGGAGCGCCTACTGAAACAACTGTAATTGAAAACCAAGCCGAAACGCCCGTTGGAGAGATTGATAACATGGCCTTGCGGATGCTCCACGCTGTGTTTGTGGAAGGACTAGGGTGGGTACTGGGTATTTTTGGCTATTTCTTTGACTTTGCAATTGAACATTTTATTATTGGTTTTGGTGACAAATACCTCAATAGTAATTTAGGGAGCACAATTGAGTCTTTATGGAGTACTGTGCGTGATATTTTTAACCTCACGTTTATTTTTGGACTCGTCTATATTGGGTTTAAAATGATTTTAGATAGTAGTGACAGTAGCGCAAGACGAATGCTGGTGTATTTAATTGGAGCAGCTCTCTTAGTGAACTTCAGTCTTTTTGTCACTAAATTTATTATAGATTTATCAAACATTACCGCTTTTCAAATCTATCGGGCATTTGCTTCTGATAGTGCTGTTGGGGGCTTTAGCCTCACGACTGCTTTTAAAGATATGATGGGCGTAAATGATATTTTAGCCGTTCAATACGATAGTGTAGAGTATGTCGGTTTTCGTTACATATTTGGAATTGCCATTGTATTTTTGGTAATGTCCTATGTTTTTTTGGCAGGCGCCATCATGATTACGATACGTTTTGTAGTCCTGTGCATTTATATGGTGTTTTCACCGTTTATGTTTTTAGGCTGGGTGTTTCCTTCCATGCAAGGTCAGTCTGCTCGATATTGGAAAGGTTTTTTAAATCAAGCTTTCTTTGCTCCGGCATTTTTATTCATGATCTATCTTTCCTATAGAGTAGCTTTTTCCTATGGTGAAACTAGGAGAAGTTGGCAGCATGTATTTAATAACGGGACAGGGGCTAGTGCCAGTTCTACTCCAGATACAATTGCGTATTTTGCCCTCGTAATGGTCTTCCTCGTCGCTTCATTAATGGTAGCGAGACACATGGGTGCCTATGGAGCAACTGTAGCAATTTCTGCAGGTAATAATCTTAGAGGAAGAGCTCAAACTGCTATCGGAGCTGGAACCGTTGGAATGGCTGCACGTGTAGGAAGAGGAACGATTGGTGCCGGGGCATACGCATTAAAGGAAAATGACCGGTTTAAATCTATTGCATCCAAAACTGGTAGATTTGGTAAAGGGATGTACAACGCAACTGCAGGAGTGGCAGACTCTAGTTTTGATGCAAGACAAGTTGGAGGTATTGGTAAATCTTTAGGCATTGGGGAAGGTAAAAAAGGTGGCTTTGTCTCCCGAATTAAAGAAACTGAAAAATCAGATAAGGCATTTATGGATGCTATTGGAAAAACCGATGATATAGATGTAGCAAAGGCTGTTAACGCAAGTCAGTCAGTTATTGCAGCTAAAGAAGCTAGCGCCATTGCTACCACAGAAGCTGAAGCACTGCGAACGTCGGTCCAAAGCCAAACTTCACAATATCGCACAACAATAAATCAACTGGCAACAGAAAGCACAACCGCATCTAAAGAGAGGAAACAAGAAATTGCTAATGAAATTAATGCCCAACAAGTGGTAATTAAAAATATTGAAGAACAAAATGCTTCACAGATTGCAGCCGCTCAAAAACGTGCAGCTGAGGCTTCTGACAAGTTAATTAAAGTAACAAATCAAGAAACCGCCCGAGCCACCTATAAAAATCAACTTGCGTACATCGCATCATTGAAAAAATGGCAAGAAATGCAAGCTGCTTCCATTAGTGCAGTGTCGGGATCAGGAGCGGCCGGTGCTGTTGCTATGAGTGGATTAGGTTTAGGAGTATTAACCGGAGGAGCTGTACTTGCTGCTGCAGGGGCAGGCGCCTCAACCTATAAACATAACAAGAGTGTTGTGTCTTCATTAGAAAAAGAATATGGTTTGGATGGTACTTCAAAACTAAAAAGTTCAGCTGAATCTAAAAGACTAAAAGCATTGGCAGAACTAGCAGCTAAAGAATCAGGTGATAAAAAATAAAATATGCCCTCTCAAAGTATTCAAAAAAGAATTCAATCATTAACACCTGAATATAGGCAATTTATTCTCAGTGAGTACTTAGAAATTACAATTGATTTCTTTTCAAAAAACTATGATTTGAATAACTCAGAAAAGGTAAACTTTGAGAATAGTCTCTTACTATATTTGTTACTTTTTATTAATAAGTACGAATTGATTGAACTAATTATTAAAAACTGCAATATTAGTATTTCTGATGCTATATACATAGTAAAAACAATTACCGACAGCCTTCCTCAAGAGATGGAAACTCAAATGTCCTTTAATATAAACTTATTAACAGAAGAAACAGGAGCGCCTATTGAAGATACAATAAGAAATTCTACGTTAAACAATGCTTCCGATGCTCAACTTTTTAAATATTTTGTATGCAAAACTAATAAAAATTTAGCTAATTTAGTCTCGGGAGATTTATCAGACAAACTTGCACAACTTGCAGGTGACATCATTCTCGGCTTCTACAAGATCGATGATGTTATTGCGTTATTACAGCAAGAACTTGAACTGGATAGTATTACAGCTACGAAAGTGGGAGGTAAGATACAGGAATTTCTAATACCGCTTTCTAATCCTAATTGGGAACCACCGGTTGAAGATACTGAAGAAGTGGCTGAACTCGCACAAGCTGATAGAATTCAGTCCACACCAGAACCTGTTACAACAGTCCGGGAACAGTCAGCCATTCCAGAAATTCGAACCATGGCGTCAGATATGGCCCAGGAACGATCCCCAGCCCGAACTACATTTAATGCAGTAGCGGATATTGATGAACCTATCTACGTATCGACCCAGCCAACCCTCGAACGAACTGCAGTGAGTGTTCCGACCTACACTGAATCAATACCAGCAAAGTCTGATACAGATGAATCTCGCTGGAGCTAATACCGAACACTGAGTAAAAGTCTGACTCTCTATTAGCAGCGATACTGTATAATAATCGCATGCAGTTTGAAGTCCCGCAGTTCATCGAAATTGAAGACAAGATTGTAGGACCATTCACGTGGCGGCAATTTTTGTATTTGGGTGGCGGTGGGGGAATGGTCGTAGTGTTACTCTTAACGTTACCGTTTTTCCTAGCCATCATTCCGGCATTTTTGATTGGACTTTTTACCGCCGCGTTAGCATTTTACCCCGTTAACAACCGTCCATTTTCTCACTTTCTGGAGGCGATGTATAACCATTATCGTCGGAAGCGGCTCTATCTATGGCAACAAACACGAGAAATTGTTCATAAAGAAACTTTTACACCAACCACGACTATTCGTAATCCTATTATGATGAATCCGACCCATAACCAAAAAAAGGATATTACGTCTTTGGCGCGCCGTTTGGAACTTAAAGCCATGGAAAAAAAGGATTAATACAATATGGCCACTAATACTTCTGCAGCAACTCAAGACTTTGTTTCAATTCGCGACATCCGCGACGGTATTGTGATATTAAAATCTGGCCAGATTTGCAAGGTGCTATTAGCTTCGTCAGTTAACTTTGCCCTCAAATCACAAGATGAACAACGTGCCATCTTGTTTCAATTTCAAAACTTTCTTAATACTATCGATTTTTCTCTACAAATCTACGTGCAGTCACGTCGATTAAACATCGAACCATATCTAGCCATGCTCGCCGAACGGCAGGGGAGTCAGGACAATGATTTAATGCGCGTCCAGTTACGTGAATATATTGAATTTATTCGCAGCTTTACCGTTGAAGTTGATGTAATGAGTAAAAACTTTTTTGTGATTGTGCCGTATACGCCGAACAAAATTAATATTACGCAAGGTTTTAAAGGTATTTTAAACCAAGGCCGGGCTGGATTACAAAATGAATCCACCCTGGAAGAACAACGTCTGCAACTTGAACAACGCCAAGCAGTAGTAGAGCAAGGACTTAACCGCATGGGGGTACGGACAATTGCCCTGCAAACAGACGAACTAGTTGAGCTGTTTTACCACATATACAACCCCGGTGATATCACTGGCTCCGCTCCTACGATACAATAACAACTATGGGACTTCTCGATAACCTACGACCAAAAAAACTAGATGAGAATCAAATCGCGATTAGTGAAAGTCTTTTGACGCTGGCTGACGTTATCGCTCCTTCGGCTGTTAGTATCAAACCCGGCAGCATTAACATTAGTGGTACCTCAGCTCGGGTATTTTATGCAGTATCCTACCCCCGCTTTTTGAATGACGGCTGGCTTGAACCAGTACTCAACATGGAAAAGGAACTTGATGTAACCATTGTGATTCACCCGATTAGTACTGCCGAAACTTTAAAGAAATTTCAGAAAAAAGTAGCGGAGGTACAAAGTCAAATTAATATCCGTGCTGAGCGCGGGGAAGTGCGCGACCCGCAACTTGAAGCGGCCTATCGTAACCTTGAGGATTTGCGTGACAAACTTCAACAAGCCGAAGAGAAGTTATTTGACGTCGGGCTATACATTGCGGTCTATGGAGAAGACGACGCCAAACTAAATAAAGTCGAAAATGACATTAAAGGTATCCTTGACTCTAAACTCATTTACATCAAACCAGCCCTTTTCCGCCAAGAACCAGGACTGCAAAGTATTATCCCAACCGGAACCGATGAGTTAATGACCCATAGTAAATTTAATTCATCTCCGCTTTCTAGCTTCTTTCCGTTTACTTCGTTTGACCTCACTTCAGACACGGGAATTTTATATGGTATCA
>JAZKIJ010000006.1:5928-12201 GCA_040384905.1 Patescibacteria group bacterium | reverse complement strand
TTCTTTTTTCTCTAATTCCTGAATCCGTTTCATCTCCGCTTCTGACTCTTGTTTGTTTTCTAGCAGGCCTTTTTGCTCGTAGGTATCATTTTGAATACCCTCAAGCGCGAGCATTGATTCATTAAGGGATTTCTTTATAGCACCAAACGTGGCCACTTCGGTAAAAAATTCTGAAAAGCTTTTTTTACTGAGCATAACTTCAACGAGTGAAAAGTCATCCATCGCCGCTGATTTTCGCACGAGGTCAGCCAGTGACTGCTCTTGTTTTTTCAGACGGTCTTCGAGAATTTGCAACACCACTACTTTGTCTCCAATTTGATCTGACAATTGAGCGATAGCGATAGCGCGCGCTTGAATCCCTAATTGAGCTTGTTTAATTTCTCCTTCAATAACATTGATGTCTCGCTCGAGAGTTTGTCGTTCACTTTTTTTTCCATTTACTAAACGCTCTTGCACCACGATTTGCTGTTCGACTTGGTTCAAAGCGGCTTCTAGCCGAGCTTTTCGTTCAGCGTCAGTTTCAGCATGCGATACAGAGACAGGCACACACACAAGCGCACAGAAAAACAATAGCGGGAAAAGCGATACCTTCATAGTTCTTTCAGTATATCAGATTTACAGCAAAATTTACCTCCAAATTAACAGCTACTGAGAGCTTACTCCTCCTTTGAAACAGCTTCTGGCTCAGTAGAGGCTTCTTCAGGGACCGTTTCTGGTTCTTCTGCTCTCTCTCCTTCAGCCACAGCCAGCACTTCTTCAGCGCCGGTTTCAATCGTTACCCCCGGTATTTTTTTCAAATCACTAACGTGGATTTTATCGCCAGCAGCTTTAAGCGCGGAAATATCTACCACTATATGTTCAGGGAGGTCTTTTGGTTTACAGGTTACTTCCAACTGATACATCACTTTTGTCACCGTACCACCCATTGCTTCTACGGGAGCCTCACCCACAAACTCGAGTGCCACGTGCGTAGTCATATCTTTCCCTTTTTCAATGGCTAGAAAATCCACGTGATGGACTCCACCAATTTTTGAGCGGAACATCATGTCTTGGATTAACACATCAAGTGGTTTCTCTAAACCTTCAAGGGTAATAATTGTGGACTCACTAGATTTTTTAAGCAGCGCTTCAAAATCTTTTCTCATCACTACCATTGATTGGCTTGGTGTCTTTGGACCATGCACTGCTGCTAAAATCATTGTCTCTTTATTGTAGGTATCTCGTGGGTACGTTTTTAATGTCATTGTCATACTTATATTATAGCATTATCTGATGTAGTTTATGCCCACGCATAAAAATAGGCTTTAGAAATAATGCTAGAATAGGGCATATGTCAGAACAATATGATTTTATAGCGGTCGGAGATATCGTTGTGGATGCCTTTATTAAATTAAACAAAGACCAAGCAGACGTGAGTACTGACATGGATACCCGGAGACAAACTCTGCATATGCCATTTGGAAGTAAGCTTGAATATGATGAAGTAGATGTATTAAATGCAGTTGGTAACTCACCTAACGCTGCTGTATCAGCTAAACGTCTTGGTCTCAAGACAGCACTCGTGACTTCATTAGGGCAGGATCGTAACGGAAAGGATTGTCTGGAAGCGTTGCGCACTGAAGGAGTGGAAACTGATTATGTAAAACTCTACGAGGGTAAGCAAACAAATTACCACTATGTATTACGCTACGGACCGGAGCGAACCATCTTGATTAAACACGAGAAATTCCCGTACACTCTGCCTGAGTTTGCAGTACCGCCACGATACATTTATTTCTCATCAATTGGCGAACACGGCATTCCGTTTCATCATGAACTAGCAACCTACATTAAAAACAACCCAACAACAAAATTAGTATTCCAACCGGGCAGTCTGCAAATTAAGCTTGGTAAAGATGAACTTAAAGATCTCTATGCTGTAACCGAAATATTTTTCTGCAATAAAGAAGAAGCCCAGGAAATTCTTGGAACTAAAGAACAGCACGTACCAACCTTAATCGCGGGGATTAAAGCCCTCGGACCAAAACTTCCGGTCATTACTGACGGCCCCTACGGAGCCTACGTGACTGACGAACAAGGACAATCCTGGCACATGCCGATGTATCCTGACCCCGCAGACCCAGTAGACCGAACCGGTGCAGGAGACGCATTTGCTTCAACGTTCACGGCAGCCATTGCCTTAGGCAAAACTCCTGATGAAGCACTCAGTTGGGGCCCAATCAATTCTATGTCCGTTGTGCAGTACATTGGAGCACAGAAAGGATTACTCAGTCGCGAACAACTTGAGGAACATCTCACCAATCGTCCAGAAGAATACGTAGCTAAAGCTATAAGTTAAATCACTCATAAGAAAAGGACACAAAAAAACACTATCATATATGATAGTGTTTTTTGTATTAATTTAAATTTCTTATAATTTTGGCCAAGGAAATAAGAGGAAGTGGAATGGGTATTTTAATTTAAGTGCCGTAAAACTAAATGGATTTTTTGCGGCAGCGCGCTTGCGATTTTTATAGAGTTGTTCGTGTTCTTCCCTCTCCATTTGAACGAGCGCTTTATCGTAATCTGGTAACATCCCCTGCAACCATAATTCGGTACGCATCACTGTATTGGGTCCAACATGAAGTAGCTCGCCAATCTCCTGATAGGTTTTATTTTCCAGCAACATTCGTGCAATCCAAATGCGTCTCCCCAACATTATTTGTTCACTGGGTGTAAGTAACCCTTCAAGAAAAACCTTAGTGGTCCCATTTTTATGAGCATCTTCTGCTGCAGCAAAAAGTAACTTCCTGGTCTGCTTTTGTTCAGCAGCTGATAAGTCTTCTAATTTTCGTTTCATATACCACTATCATATATGATAGTGCAGGAGCAAAAGTTTTTATGAGTGAATAACCTGAAATCAAATTGGTAGTAAACAGAAATAAAATTCCACTATCATATATGATAGTGGAATTTTACTTTCTTCTATACTTTATAACTTGTTAGTTAAATACGTGTTAGAGTTTTTATCGCTAATTAACTTAAAAGCTTTTCTGCGGCCTCGATAATAGATGGTGTATCTAGTTTGTAGTGAGCTAACAGCTCTTCGGGCTCTCCCGATTGTCCAAATTGATCGTTAATTCCGAGTCGCTTTATTTTAATCGGATGCGCTTCACTTACTACCTCACTCACGGCCCCACCTAACCCACCCTGCACTTGGTGTTCTTCAACCGTAATAAGCACGTCGTGCGTTTGCGCGAGGGCCAGTATCGCCTGCGTATCAAGCGGCTTGATAGTAGCCATATGGAGCACACTGGCACCTATTCCCTTTTCCTCGAGCGCCTGGGCTGCTTTGAGCGCATTGTAGGCGAGCGTTCCTGTAACTATAATCCCCACAGATTTAGATGTACCCTCTTTTTTGGTATAGAGCAATTCTCCCTTTCCTAAAATAAATGGTGAATCGTCAGTGGTCACAACCGGCGTATCACTCCGACCTAACCGAATGTAAACTGGCCCATTGTGTTTAGCGGCTACGAGCGTCGCTTTACGTGCTTCAATCGCGTCTACTGGAGCAATCACAATCATATTAGGGATTAACCGCATTAATCCAATATCCTCGAGTGCTTGGTGCGTGGCGCCATCAGGCCCAACAGAAATACCAGCGTGAGCACCGATGATTTTAACGTTAACGTTGTTATAGGCAATGGTGGTTCTAATCTGTTCCCAGTTACGACCGGGGCTAAACATGGCGTACGATGCGATAAACGGTATCTTTCCCATAGCAGCCATACCCGACGCCACTGAGGCCATATTTTGCTCAGCAATTCCCATTTGAATAAATCGTTTTGGATAGGCTTCGGCAAACGGCTGGGTCCGCGTTGATTCCGTTAAGTCTGCGGCAAGCGCCACCACCCGTTCATCACGTTTCCCCGCTTCAACCAAACCATCACCATACCCATTACGGCTGGGGAGTTTTGTTACGGTTCCATCTGTTATTTTGTTATCTAAATGAGAAGCCAACATATTATGAAATATCATTTTTACTAATCATGCCAGCGAGTGTTCGAAGTTTCTCTAAAGCGACTTTAGCTTGTTCTGATTTTGGGACGCGGTCTTCTGGTCCTTTGCCCGGAGGATTGCCGTGCCATCTAAAATCACGTTCAAAGACATCGACACCTTTAGACGCAATGGTATGCGCGATAATTACCGATGGCTGACCGTACACGGCCTGCGCTTTACCTATCGCATCGTTCATTGCTCTAATGTTATGACCGTCAACTTCCTGTACATCAAAATTAAATGATTCAAACTTTTCAGCTAGCGGTTCCAGGGGCATCACGTCTTTAGTATAGCCATCAATTTGAATACCGTTCCGATCGATAATCATAATTAAATTATGTAGCTTTTCTTTTCCGGCGAGCATCGCTGCTTCCCAAATTTGTCCTTCGTTTAATTCCCCATCTCCCGCGAGACAATAAAAATATTTTGAGGAATACGGATTATCCATTCGCTCCGCCAAGGCCATACCTACAGCCTGTGATAAGCCTGACCCTAGTGGCCCTGAACTGGTCTCTAATCCTGGTAGTGATTCGCGGTGTGGGTGCCCCTGCAAGCGAGTTCCAAATTTACGGAGCGTCATTAATTCCTCTAACGGAAAATACCCAGCGTGCGCGAGGGTGGCATACAGTACAGGACAAATATGACCATTTGATAATATTAATCGGTCTCGATCAGCCCACGCTGGATTTTGAGGATCATGTTGGAGTACCTCAAAATATAACAAGGTAAAAATATCGGCCATTCCTAACGGTCCTGCGGTGTGGCCTGATTTTGCCTCCACCAACATTTCGATAATACTCTGGCGAATATGATTTGCCTGTAATTCCAATCGCGTAACATCCGCTGACGTAAGATAGTGCATAGACAAAAATAGTATACCAAGCTTATGACTAAATACAGACGAGACCTGTTAACTCTGCACTAATGCGGTGAGGGTGCGGTATGCCTCTCGTGGGTTGTCGGCCCCCATAATCGCTGACCCAACAATGTACCGCTCCAGAGAAAAGTTTTTTAATTGCGGCAACGTCTCTACATTCACACTTCCATCTATACTAATTGGTACGTGCGGATGGTTTTCTCGCAATACAGAAATGCGTTCAAGCACACTGATATCAAATGGCTGACCTTGGGCGCCGATGGTCGCGATACCCATAAGCTGTACGTAGTCTACAAAGGGCAAATACGGATAGAGAACATCAAGCGGAGTATCACTCGAAAGCGCTACCCCGATCGTCACATCGTGTTGTTGGGCAAAATTTTCAAGCACGGCTGGAGCGATAGTTTCTATATGAAACACCAATTGATCTGCCCCTGCCTTGAGCCAGTCTAGTGCTGCCGGAAGTGGCTTTTCTACCATTAAATCAACTTCAAGCGAAAATGGTTCTAATAATGTAAAACTACCAACTACCGTCTCATGTTGCATGTACGGCCACGAACATGCGGACACAAACACACCATCAACGACATCCACGTGCACTTCAGGCAATCCGCGTAATTTTGATATCTGATTTTGCAAATCAGTAAACGATTGCGGAATGATAGCGGGAACAATAGGCGAGGAAAATGACATACTTATTTTCGAGCATCAATTTTTAAATTGCGTCGTTGATATTTTTGATCATCACCTTTTGCTGTGTGAAGCCATTCCCAAATTACTCGTTTGGTTTCGTCTACCGACACAAAACGTGCCCCTATCGATAACACGTTTGCATCATTGTGTTCGCGCGACAAATTAATAATAGAAGCAGGCTCCCCGTAATACACAGTAGCGCGAACGCCTGCATACCGGTTAGCAGCCATTGCTTCCCCTTGCCCTGAACCTCCAAAAATAATGGCGGCAGTTGTTTCTGGTTCGGCAGATACTTTTGCAGCTGCCAGTTTTATAAAATCTGGGAAATCATCCGCTTCATCATAATGCATGGCACCACAATCAATAACACTCATGCCTTCAGATTGAAGCCAGGCTTTCACTACTTCTTTGTGGAGAAAGCCCGCGTGATCAGTAGCTAGATAGATAGTACGATCAAAAAGCATGGTGTTACAAGATTACGATACATGCTTGGTTACAGCGGCCACGTGAGCAACTAGTGTATGAGTGAAACTCGTTTCGTTATCGTACCAGGCGAGCACTTTAACCAAGTTACCATCAACCACCCGAGTCATCGCCAAATCTGCAATTGAAGCAAACCGTGCGCCAATAATATCTGAAGAAACAATTGGGTCGTTCGTCACGGC
>JAZKIJ010000006.1:0-5918 GCA_040384905.1 Patescibacteria group bacterium | reverse complement strand
GCAAATAAATTACTCCATCTTGGGGTTGCGGCAGCGTCAGTTAAAATTTTATTTACTTCTTCTGCGGTGGTTGCGCGACTGGCGATAAAGGTTACGTCAACAATTGATCCTACTACTACCGGCACCCGAATGGAGATACCATCAAATTTTCCAGAGAGTTCGGTATGAGCAAGTGTCGTGGCAACGGCGGCTCCGGTTGAACTAGGGATAATATTTTGCGCAGCACTCCGGCCTTCACGGAAATCTTTTTTACTCGGTCCATCAACCAAGGCTTGCGTAGCAGTGTACGCGTGCACTGTATTAAGGAGGGCTTTCTCAATACCAATTGACTCTTTAAGAATTCCGATCAATGGACTGGTGGCGTTAGTTGTACACGAAGCATTAGAACTAATCGTACAGGTACCTAAATCTCCTTCGTTCACGCCCATTAATACGGTCGCTCCCGAAATACCTTCTGGGGCCACACCACTTACCGGACCAGTAATAACAACTCGTTTAGCTCCCGCGACAATGTGGGCGTTGGCTTTTTCGTAGGTGTTAAAAAATCCAGTCGCTTCAACCACGACATCTACTCCCTCTTGCCCCCACGGTAGTGCAGCTGGGTCTTTTTCAGAATACACTTTAATCGTTTTGCCATTAACCACGAGCGCTCCATCGCCGAGAGATACCGTAAACGGAGCTCGGCCATAGGCGGTATCGTACTTGAGCAGATACTCCAACATTTTAATATCTCCCAAATCGTTTATGGCAACAATTTCAAAATCTGGATGGTTAAAAGCCATCCGCATAAAGGTGCGCCCAATTCTTCCAAACCCATTAATTGCTACTTTTACCATGAACTAATATTTACTTTAATAACTATCTCTACTATACCGATAAATGTCCATGCAAGCACGACTGTTATCCTCAGGCCCGATGTGTACCGTCAGTAGTTTCTTTGCGTCGTCGTTTGAATACCAGCCACAAGAAACAACCGAGGAGAACCAAAAGTATCCAGGGCATAACCCCACTCATATAATTTAAAATTTGATCAGGAAAAAGCGGCACCGGTGGCTTGGTACTTATAAATTCAATCTGTGCCGATATGCGGCGCACGGTTTCTTGTTCATAATCAAATACCTCAACCAAAATGCGGGCGGACCCCACCACTGGTGTTGGACTAATGTACGCTTCGTACGCATCTCCCTCTGGATTTAATTTTAATAAATAAGCAGAGACATCACGATGATTGGTAGGGTTTTGCAATGAGACGGTAATAGTTTTGAGATGGGGTGCCACTGCATCTACCGGTATGCGAATAACAAATGGTAATTCATAATCAAGCGTTACCTTAGTGTTTAAGGTAAAGGTTGCATCGTTTTGAATAATTGTAATATCGCCCGCCCGCAAAATGGCTGGGTCACCTTCATCAATCGCTGTCGGTGGAGTCACTTCTGTTCCTGGATCTGTAGGAAACGGGTCAGTACCCGGATTCGTACTATCAGTAGCGCGATACGCGCGCGCAATCGCACCCGAAGACACTTTACCGCTTGGGTCAATAACAAATATCGTGTAGTACTGCAAAGAACGAATCTCTAAGGCACCTTCGTCAGTTGCAGACTCCCCTTTGCCTTCATAGACTACCGATCCATCTTGAATATTGGCGGGATAAAATAAATGACTCCGAACTATCCGAACCATCATGGTTGGATCAGTAAAGGTATTGCGCCACGAGAGTTGTACATCTTCGCCGGTAGTAACCGCAGTAAATCCCTCTACGTTAGGAATGGTATTTGTAAAAACTTTGTTTAACGTAGTAAAGGTATCACTAGAAATAACCCGCACGGTTCCTCGACCATCAATGGCAGAAAGCTTGTAGTAGTACACCGTCCCGGGCTCAAGCATATCAATGCGGGTGCTGTGATTTTGGTTAAAAACTGTTCCCGAAACCGAACCAAGTTCATAGGCTGTGGTTCTACCCCAACTTAAAGAATATTGCGTTTGGGTATTTGTTTGCCAATAAAATAAGGCTGACGTCTCACCGGGAGTAATCTGCAAATTTTGCAGGGTCAACACCCTGGTTCCGCCGCCTTGCGCATTAGTACTGGTTGACGATGTGGCTGCTGGTGGCGGTAACGCCAAGGTGGTAGTAGCAACGGTAACCGACGAGGAAGAAATATTATTAAACGTATCAAACGCATCAACGTAGTAACTATAGGTAGTACTCGGGGTTAAACCCGTATCACTAAATGAAAGTAACGTGGTAGTAGCAATTTGCACAGCGTCACGAAATAAACGATATCCAGATACTTGCACATCATCAGTAGAAGCTCCCCAGGTAATATTAATTTGAGTGGGCGCTACCGGTTGTGCAGTGACGGGTGCGGGAGCGGTTGGTGGCGTTGTGTCATTACCGACAAATGTCCGTACATTAAAATCAGTGGCCGCTGCCTTAACCTCAGACAATGGCCCTGTCTGCACTACCATCATGAGACAAATGAGTACTCCGAGTAATTTCATACGTTTATAATGCCAGGGCCGTCACCGTTGTGGTAGCGGTATATATTCCCTCGGGCACGGCTACTCCTCCACCTACTCCCACACTAAATTGAATGGTGGTAGTAGCGCCATTAGGATGGTTTGCGCTCGCACTTTGAGCAACAACTGCTGAGGTCGTTGCTAACCCATCCCAACATCGATACATAGTTTCGCTCCCCGCAACACCACAGGCACTACCGTTATCTTGGAAACGAAGCACTGTATCTACTCCTTCGGGACTAAACGCAAAATGTACGTCAGGCGCATCCGTCGTAAATAGAAAATCAGGGACTGCTCCCGCCGGTACATAGTCAGCAATGGTGTTTCCACCACTTTGCATCGCAGGGCTATTTTCTGCCTCAATGGTCACTCGATACCCTGCTGCACTATCGGTAGTCACAAGAAAGGCTGTTGAACCTGTAGCAACTCCTCCCGTTAAACCCGGTAGGTTTGGCGCTAAAAATACATCAGCTATCGCTGACATACTGATATAGACTTCTTGCATCTGCTGATACCCCGCTTTTAGTTGGTAATTGGTACTCGTTGATTCACCAGTGGCTACTTCCCCAGTTGTGTCCTCAAGTCCATAGTTAGTAGAACTTGATAATCCACCCCCCGTATTAATACTGTCACTTTGCATTTTGAAATTACTACTTTGCATTACTTGCGCCGATGAGGTTTGTAAAATAACCACAATAATGAGGGTAGCAATACATGAGTACCATAAAGAACCAATCAAACTATGGACCATAGCTTTTAACTAACGTTTACGTTTAAATTCAAACCGACTACCTATAAATCTAATAATGAAAATCAAGATCAATACTCCCAAGAAAATACTAGCGAGGAATTGCCACGGCAACACCCAAATATGCAGTACCTTTTCATCCACAATATCTTCGTAGCCACGATTGATATTGGCGGTAATGGTATACCGACCGAGCAACACTTCTCGGTCCCACACAATTTCTCGTAAACGTAACGACTTTGGCAAAACAAACCAAGGCTCAATTTCTACAAACCCCACTTCCTCTCCAAAAATATTTTGCACTCTGATTTCACCGTAAGGATTAAGATGCTTTGAACCAGTGTTTTCAAACAGCACTCCAAGATTCACCGGACCAGAAGTAAAAAACCATTGTTTCGGTACGGCTGAAAAATCAGTAACTTGTCCTGACTGCTCAATAGCTCCCGGCACTGTAATGAAAAACAGGGTTCCCACTCGAGCCACAATTGGTGAATTAGCGAGTGTACCATCATCTTCATCATTTTTTTGAATAGTAGATACAAGCACTGCACCATAGTACCCGCCCGGTTCTGCATCAGGCGGCATGGTAATTGTTACCGGAATTTGTGCTCGTTCTCCTAAGGCAAGTGTAAACTCAGTTCCTTTAAAGGATAGGTTGTTCTTAAGCGTGTAGGGACCATTTTTATCTCCCAAGAGCACAACGGGTGTCGACGGATCGGCCGAACCGGACATATCCTCAACGGAAAGCGTGAATGTTTTATTAGCAGCAATGCGATTAGTTACCGTCATCATAGCAGTAACGGATTCCCCTGGTTTTACCGTCACCTCCACCTTGCCGGGACCAACCACAAAATCGCCAATGGCGTTAGTGGTATCGGAGATATAATCGCTCGTGTACCATTTTTCAACTACTGCAGGAACAGTGGTAGTGGTTGTAGAGGCGGTGGCATCGGTACTGCTACTCGTTTCAGATTGAGCGAGCGCTGTACTTCCCATCAGGCTTATTGCTGCACAAACAGACAGGAAGCTGAGAGTCCAAATCTGTTTGGCCGAAAGTGTCATAGTAGCACTACTGTAATCTATGAGTTCAGTGCTGTCAAAGTAGCAGTCGCGGTGTAGAAGTCTTCAGTCACGGCTGGAGATGGATTGCTTGGCACGTTCACCTTAAAACGAATCGTGGTAGTAGCGCCAGTACCTGCATCAGAAGTACGGTTGATAATTCGGAACGTAGAAGTTGCCGGCCCTTTAAAGCAGGTATCAACAGTAGATGCACCTCCAACGTTACAAGCGGAACCATTGTTTAGGAATGACGGATCAATGTCTGCAGTTGTTGAAGCGGTAACACTATACGCAAATTGAGCTGAAGTACTGGCATTAAATGCGAAGGTTGGTTCGGCAGCAGTTGAAGTACCATAATCTCTAATTGCAGTACTTAATGATGTTTCTCCCCGCATAGCAGTAGTTGTAGAAAACGATATATCCATAGTGTAACCAGCTGCATTGTTAGTTCGCACTACTACATAGGTAGTACCTGTCGCATTTCCTCCGGTAATACCGGCAATTGGCCCTACCATCGTCACGTCAGCGGCTGGTACCAAGAAAGAAATTTCGTCGGTGATTTGTTGACGAACAATAAACGTATCATCAATCGCCATACCAAGCGTCGGTTCAAGTAAGGTAAAGAGCATGACAACCATGAGTACTGTAGCAGTCGCTACAGCAATCACTTGAACTGATATGGTTTGTAGAATTTGTAATTTCAACATAATAATTTTATTAATTTAATTGGTTTAATTATAACAACGTTTTAATGTTTTGATTCTGTGCCCAACTCTAGGGTGGGGATAGCATTTGAGATATGTTCATGTGAATTAATGACTAAATTCCTCCACCGCCCGCTCCTCCGCCTGAGCTTCCTCCCCCGGTTGTGTGATAGACCCGAACTTGGATAGCATCGAGCCTAATCGTGTTACTACTTGGAGCGCCCGTAATGCGGACCGCGAAGTTTCCGTTAGAAAATTCGGAACTACTCCACGTACGACCCCAGAGATCGCTTGGTGAACCGAGGGTTCGCACAGCGTCTCCGGTTGTTAAGGTCGGCGTGGTTTTAACCGTTGTCCAGTTTGCACCACCGTTCCATGACAACTCGACATCAACTGAACCTTGGGCGGTTGTTCCCGATAGTTCAAGCTTCACCACAATACCGCTAATCGTGTTGCCTCCTGGAATACTAAAGCCATGATTAGTGAAGCTGTGGTTCGCGACACTACTTGAAGTAGCATACGTCCCGTCCGTACCATCGTAGGCATTTGCTCCACTACCCCACGATCCGGAATTACTTGAAGGGAGAACAAAGTCCGGATCGTTGCCAATTACTTCACCGCCGGTATTTCCTCCGCCTCCGACATTCCCCGCTCCTTCAGGTGCATCTCCACTACCAAACACTTCTAACGCTGCCGAAGCTCCCGAACTAGGAATAAAGAGTATGACCGTACCGTCACCTCCTTTACCAGTACGATAGTCATCATTAGTTCCCGTAGTGCCCGGGGCACCACCACCCCCGAGACCATCAGTACCTGAACGAGCAGCATACGTTAAACCAGAAGCGCTACCCCCACCCCCGAGACCACCGCTCGCACCGCTACGGGCGACG
>JAZKIJ010000005.1:83340-109155 GCA_040384905.1 Patescibacteria group bacterium | reverse complement strand
ATAGATACCCTATCATACCATTGATATCTGTCAGTCATTACTGACCACTCACCATGACCTGTGTATTACTGAAACGTAAAAATATATTACTGAGATTTTTTGGCAAGTAACATTATTTGTTGGGATAGTATTTTTCCAAAATCAGGATACAGCAATAATAAATCGGCCATCATATCAGCATCCCCAGCATGAGCCGTTATCCATTGTTGAAATGAAGATTGTTCCCACTCATTTAACCCGTTCAAATACAAAAGCAAGGTATTTTCCAACACTTCATTTCCTACTCGTTCATTAAGAGCATTTTGCTCTGCTTCTGATAGCGTATCTATTTGCAGTACCTGCGCAATCTCTTGCATCATAGTTGGTGTAATGTGCATACCAAATAATTATTGTAAATAACCCGCGTTAACTGCTTCTATCGTAAACTCTTCATTAAGGACTTTGAGATTCATCCGTGCTCCAGTAACTAAATCATTAGCGGTATCGCCAAAGCCACCAATTTTTTTACGTAGTTCAGGACTCTTGTTGATTCGATCTCGCAAACGATCAATCAGATGCTGCTTAAAATAGGGATTGATTTGCTTCATTACCGGCAACGTCCCGGCAAGCGTCTCGCCTTCACTAATATCCCAAAATATATCGCCGTACTGTAGGGTATGAAAGTCTTTTTCGGTATACATTGCTCCTTGTTCTGATTGGGTTGGCGAATTAAAACTCATTTCCGGGTCAAGCGGTATCGTATCAGCTGCCCCAAATATTTTTAATTCTGGTGGAGTATTTGGTTCAGGCACAGAATACACCGTAGAAGGCAACACTACCCCTGGCACTTCTTCAGTCACTTCAGGCATCGGTGTCAGCTTAGGAATTTCTACCAACGGCAGACTGTTAACGTTTCCTTGCACCTCTTCTTTAAATTGTGTTGCATGCTTTAAAAATTCTTCAATCGCCATTCTATCAAGCGATAATTCTGGGGTGATAGCGGGAGTTGATACACCCATTAACGTAGAAAGTGATAATGCTCCCCCATTAGTGTTAGTTGGTTTATATTGATCTGAACCAAACGCAGCGGCAACAAGAGCCAACATCCCGATACGCGCTGGTTTAAAAAGTGAGCGGATTTGGCGTAAACGGTCACGACTAACTGCCGATTCAGAAATTTCCGATGCGTACCTTTGCGAACGTTCATGTAACGGCACTAGTATCGCTGCAACCACTGGAGTTGGCTCTGGCACTGACTCACTCACTTTCTCTACATCTGGTGACTCGGTAGTCATCAATAACGATGTATCGTTTTGTAATTCTTTCAGGATTTCTTTTGTTTCACCCAAAAGCAACTTCACTTGTTCACGTTCAGTCGCAAAGTCTTTTGTGGCGCTCTCTAGAGTTGATTGCGATAATGACAACAAACTGGCGCCCGCGGGCAAGGCACCTGCTTTAGTAAGCGCATGATTAATCTTTTCAATATTTTCAAGAATTGTTTTTTTAAGCACTACCTTTTCTTGCGGTAACATTTCGGTGTCAGCCGTTAGGGACGACTCTAATGTTTGCACTAACCGAAGTTGTCGTTGTTTAAAGTTTTCAAATTCTTGCTCCGCTTGAATATACGCGATAGAGGCTTTTACCCGGTCACGCAAAATTATAAAATATGATGAACGCTCGAGGACCGCTTTGTCTCCATTATTTTCTACGGCCGCGGCCGTAATTAAATCCCCTATCCCTTTTTCAACTACTATTTTAAAATCGTTATACAGTTGATGACTGGTAGGTAACGTGGTGAGAATTTTTTCACCGGCAACACGCAAACTTTCAAACTGGGTGCGGTACGCTTCCCCCAGAGCTGGCTTTTCTTCTCCCTTGGCCGACTCAATCATTGCTTCGAGCCGTTCAATACTGGTAAACAAATTTTCTGTCCCCGCGAGGTACTCATGGATAAATGTTTTTACCTCGTCTTCTTTAGTAAACGCATCAGTTTTATTTAAGCTATTCATTACTTCAGCGCGCGTAACTCCCAAAAGCGAGTTTTTTGACTGCAAACGCACATACTGTGATTTAAGGGTAGACAAAAACTGTAACGCTTCTTTTTCGGTTGGTGAAGGTGTGTAAAATTCGCTATACCGTTTGAGGTTTTGTTGAGCACTTTTTGTTACCGCATCATACCTATCACGAAGTGACGTATGCACTTCATACACAAACTGCAAATACGCTTCTCGATTAAACGGCTCGCTATCCAAAGATTCTAATGTATTCTCAAACGCTTTTGTAGTCGCGCTGGACACTTTGCTTGCATCAACCTTTTCTACCATTGGGCCACTTGAAACAACGTCTTGTACTTGTTCCTTTTTCGTAAGCAGTAAAGGTTCACTAACATGCACTACCGGTCGTACCTCATGCGGTGTAGCTCCTTTTTCTACCACTACCTGCTTCCAGATATTTTGTAACACTCGGTTGATATCATTTAAATATTTTTCGGTTGGGGCGTGAAAATCAATCGTATCAATTGATTGCTTTAAAAATGCATCAATTCCGGCAGCATCATATTCGGCGTTTGAAAGCGCGTTAACAATCCACGGAAAAACATTCCGCATAAATGCTTCTTTGTTGGGAATTTCTTCGGCCGTAACCGGATTATCAATAAATTTTTTGAGCGCTTGTAATGACGCATCCATCACTACAATATTTTCTGGAATAATGGGAACAATTTTAGTTGGGATGATGGGCAGTATTTCTGTAGTAGTTTTTTCGTACCGTGGGTAGGCTGGATCAATTGCTTGGGGTTCAATTCGCTCATTATTTACCGGAGGCTGCAAAAAAGCCTCAGAAGATACAATGTTGGGACGAATTACAGTCGGCTGTCGCTCCATAAATACCTACATCATACCACTAAGTGGTGGCGGTAACAGTGGCTCTTTCACATAGCGAGCGGCAATTTCAGCTTCTACTTCGGCTCTCGGGCGACCATAAAGTTCTGCTGAACGAGATTTAAGTTCGACCACCTTACTACTATTGGCGGTAAACGGTGGCATCGTAGCTAAACTAAACGGTTTAGTTGGCGTACCATTAGCGAGCATTTTTATCATGGCGTTATAGTTTGGTACCTGCATTAAATCTGATGCTTGGAATACGGGAGCAAATTGACTCTCTAAAAACTGCGCGTCATCTGAACCAATTCGGAATGACGCTATAGAGCCTACGTTTCCAAACACCGCATCTTTAATATCAGTATCAAGCTGGGCAATAAACTGATGGGCCATGGTGAGACTTAATTTGTACTTGCGCGCTTCAGACAAAATTGAGGCAATTGACGGTGTTGATACATTTTGGAACTCATCAATGTGTAAATAAAACGGCGGGAAATCCATCGCTTCATTATCTACGCGAGACAACGCCGCCATCAACAGCTTGCCGACAATTATCATCCCAATTAAGTTAGCGTTAATTTCACCCAACCGTCCTTTAGAAAGATTGACGAGAAGAATTTTTTTCTCATCCATGATTTCACGGAAATTAAACGCTGATTTTTGCTGACCAATAATTGGACGCATGTAATCGTTGGCGGTAAACACATCAAACTTTGATACGATGTACGGCACGATATTTTCGAGCGATGCCTCCCCGCCGGCTTTCGTTGCAATCTCTCGCCAAAATTGCACCACCACTGGATTTTTGGCTTTCTCTAATTTCATTCGACGGTACTTGGCGTCTGCCATTACGCGCGAAATATCCATCAGGGTATTTCCTGAATCGGGATCTTCCATCACGAGTAACGTCGCATTTCGGAAATACTGTTCAAACATTGGACCCATTGATTCTGGGTTGCCACCGTATAACTTTTGGAAAATTGAAAACAACTCATTAACCACAAACGTCTTTTGTTCGGGTTTGTTTTGGTCATATTCCAACATGTTAAGCCCAATTGGCATATCCAAATTAGAGGGATCAAAATAAATTACATCCTTTTCTCGTTCCGGTGGAATGGCTCCTAATACATCAACGATATCCGTCCCGTGCGGATCAATCATACAAACTCCATCACCCCGCAAAATATCCTGTGTAATGAGGTTTTTCAAAAATACTGACTTACCAGTACCCGTTTGCCCAATGACGTAGAAATGGCGCATACGGTCCTTCTCGGTCATAAATATTTTCTTCTCCAAGTTGCGGTGTTTGTTTATCCCAAGCAGAGTCCCCTCGGTCGGAGTTTCAGTTGGTGCAGCCGCCGTCAGGGCTCCAGATTGTTTAAATTGTGGCGACGTTGAGATACCATTGCCCGTAAAGTGCATGATGGTAGACAATTCAGTCAAGGACAACGGAATGGTGACTTTAGGATTAAATTCTCGGAATGAAAAGGCTTTCTCAGCTGCCTTAAGGGCAGTTCCCTTTCGTTCAGTAATGACAAACTGATTACTATCAACCGTAGCAAATTGATGAAGGGTGGCGGCGAGCTCTGACATGATTTGACCAGCTCGGTGAGGCACCGTAGCTGAAACTGCAATCCGAATATTAGTTTCGACGATTTGACTCGTAATTTTTTTAGAGAATAATTCTACCGCTTCATTATCAACTTCTTTTGGTGGTTCATACTCCCCTTCTTTTTTTGGTTTAGAGAAAAACAACTCAGATACAGACGCTCCAATTTCGCCACCAATCGTACTGCGCGCAATGGCTTCTTTTGGCTTGGTGCCTTTTTGCACTTTCTTTAATATTTCGGAATACGTTTTACGGTAATCGTTTTTTGGATACCGGACAATAAATTGCATCGCCGCACCTCCTCCCTCACGTTCGATTTTTGAAAAAGCATTTAAAATTACATTGAGCGGATCAGCACTAAATTGATCGTGACTGCGTAACGGATAAATGGGATGTTTCTCTAACGTGACATCAGCAATAATACTCGTACCGTTAGGTACAAAAATATTATAGTCGTGAAGCTGTTCGATAATTACGGCATGCGGGAATAACGACAGAGTTTGCTTTTCAAACAGCGTGACAAACTCACTGGGTACCGCGGTATAAAATATAATGTCATCACTATTGTCAGCCACCGCTATTTCAAATACAAAAGTATTACGAGTATCGGTATGGGCAATACTGCGCATACCTGCAAACAATTGCTCCATCATCCCCACCAAATCAGCTAACTGATACTCTTTATCATTCACTCCCTTAAGTTCGGGCAAGGTCACTTCAAATAGCGTCATGTGTAATATGCCCCAGGGTGGTACCCCTTCTTTCATATCTTGGACCGTTTGCCCTTGTTTTATGTGCTCAATTAATTGCCGATGCACTTCATCAATCACAAAGGGGTTGGATACTTTTTCTAAAAGCGTTAGCGCATTGCGAATTCCCTTTTCAAAGGCCACTTGCACGATTTGTTCAGCCGGGTCCCGACTGGTGATGAGTGCTTCTTTATGAGACGCCACTTCATGATCAGTTAACGCATGGTCGGGATTAAGAATAACCTTGGGTGTAAACATGCCATAGTCGTGTAACTCTTGCTTGGCAATGGTTTCGTAATCAGCGTGATCAACTTCCGTTGTCCGTCCCAATATTTCTCGTTCGCGCACCGCAATCCGCTCGCGCAAATATTGCACTTCCTCCTCTGGCGACGCAAATTGTTTTGATGAACGCTCGAACATTGTAGGTACAAAGTATACCCATAGTGTACCGCATGTATGGTCACAATTATCTCACCCTCTACACACCTTATATGAACATACAAATAGTTTATTGCACTTACGAACTGTAGCACTATCATATATGATAGTGCTTTGTTTTAGAGAAATAATGAACCACTTAAAAATAAAACATATATTTTAAATGCAAATATCAAAGGAGCTGAAAGTTTGCTTGGTTGAGGGCAACTTTATATCTATCGAGTGATTAGAAGCGGTTATTTGGTGATAGATGCGCGGCGCTCGAAAAAAATTGTTTGAGGTGTGCTTAATGCACATTGAAAATAATTTTTTGAAGAGCAACAAAGCAGATGCGCCAAATTACCGCTTCGTAAGGATTGCTCGCTTGTAGGTCGTTAAATGCTCTAAAGCCACGCCAGTCCCTTTAACCACACAAAACAACGCCTGATCCGCCAACTGTGCTTTCACTCCTGTTCTCCGTTTTACTAATTCAGGAAAATTCCGTAACTGAGACGTGCCACCAGTCATAATAATTCCCCCATCAATAATGTCTGAAGCTAACTCGGGTGGGGTATCTTGAAACACATCTTTAATCGCTTTAATCATTTCGCGTAATTCAACGGCGATTGCCCGTACCACTTCATTGGTTTTAATTTCGGTGGTTCGTGGTAGACCGGTAAACACATCACGCCCTTTCAGCTCCATCACAAGCTCTTCTTCCAGGGGTAACGCCGAACCAACCTTAATTTTTACTTCTTCAGCAGTTTTTTCACCAATTGAAAGGTTCCGCGTTTTTTTCACAAAGTTAATAATCGCTGCATCAATCCGATTCCCCGCACACTTCACCGAGTTAGCAGCTACAATCCCTCCAAGCGAAATCACCGCCACGTCAATCGTCCCGCCACCAATGTCTACAATCATGTGCCCTTGGGGCTCATAAATCGGTACACCCGCACCGATCGCTGCAAGGATAGGTTCTTTCACCACGTACGCATTACGAGCACCAGCTTTAATCGTGGCCTCAACCACAGCACGTCTTTCTGTTGATGTTACTCCCGCGGGAACCGATACCATCACATCTGGTTTAAAGATATTGTATTTACTGAGGGCCTTTTGCAAAAAGTAACGTAACATCGCCTCAGTCACGCGGTAGTCAGCGATGACGCCGTCTTTCATTGGTCTGTAGGCCTTAATACTTTCAGGCGTTCTCCCTATCATACGCTTAGCTTCCACTCCCACCGCCAGAACTTGATTATTTTCTCCTACGGCCACTACCGATGGTTCATTTAATACAATCCCTTGACCAGGTACGAACACTAAAACGTTGGTAGTTCCCAAATCGATACCAATTTTTGGAGTAAATCTCTCGAACATATAAGGTACCTAGTGTATCATCCCCGCTACTTTTCCACCATGTTGTATTTTGATGCTATATAGCAGATATGCTATATTTTGAGAACTATGGAAAATATTGGAAATCGAATTGCAGATTTGAGAGAATCCGTCGGCCTTACACAAACCCAATTGGCTAAAAAATTAAAAACCACCCAAAGTGCCGTCGCACGTTTAGAATCAGGCACACAAAATATCAGTGCTGAGATGTTAAAAAAAATTGGTGTAGCTTTAGGCAAAAATCTAATTACCCTTTCACCTGGCACAGTGAACGTTGAAATTAACGGACGCAAAAAACTCTCAGGCACCATTGAAACCAATACCAGTAAAAACGGCGCTGTAGGACTATTGTGTGCTTCGTTATTAAACCGTGGCGTGACTACCCTTCATCGCATGCCCCGCATTGAAGAAGTGCACCGCATTATCGAGGTACTACAAAGTATCGGCATGCACATTGTCTGGACCGGCAGCACCATCACCATTACACCCCCGAAAAAATTTGACCTCAAAAAAATTGATGTTGAAGCTGCGCGAAAAACTCGTAGTATCATGTTTATTGGAGCATTGATTCACAAGATGCCTTCATTTAGTCTCCCGCAGTCTGGTGGATGTAAATTGGGTAGTCGGACCGTTCGTCCTCATTTTTACGCGCTTGAACATTACGGCGTGCATATCGAAACAACCGAAAAAGAATTTAAAGTCACAACTGATGTAAAAAAACCGACTGAGATTATTCTCTATGAATCAGGTGACACGGTTACAGAAAACGTTTTATTTGCCGCTGCCTTACATGAAGGCACAACGGTGATTAAATATGCGAGTGCCAACTACATGGTGCAAGAAATCTGTGTCTTTCTTAAACTATTTGGCGTACAGATTGAAGGCATCGGAACCACTACCTTAACTGTTACCGGGGTGGCCGACATCCATACCGATATTGAATACACCTTAGCCGAAGATCCAACCGATAGTATGTTCTTTATCGCAGCAGCGATTGTAACCAACTCAGCGGTCACCATAACTCGCGCTCCGATTGAGTTTTTAGAACTAGAACTGTTGGTGCTGGAAAAAATGGGCTTGCAATACTCAACCTCCAAACCGTACTTGGCAGTAAATGGATACACCAAGTTGGTGGACCTAAAAATCAAACCAAGCAAATTAGTAGCTTCCCCAGAAAAAGTGCACTCTCGCCCGTACCCAGGACTTAATGCGGACAACCTCCCCTTCTTTGCGGTGATTGCTACTCAAGCCTCGGGCCAAACCCTGATTCACGATTGGATGTATGAAAAGCGAGCCATCTATTTTACCGAACTCGAGAAACTCGGTGCCGACACGGTATTGGCGGACCCACACCGTATTTACATCACGGGCCCGACCCCACTTAAATCAGCCGAGCTTATCTGTCCTCCCGCTCTGCGTCCCGCTACTATTCTTCTCATCGCGATGCTTGGTGCTTCTGGTCGCTCAGTCCTGCGTAACATCTACAGCATCAATCGGGGTTATGAAAATCTGGTAGCTCGTCTTGCTAGTTTAGGTGCCGACATCAAATACCTGGACGAATTTTAAATAAAATAACGGACACCCAGGAGATGTCCGTTTTTTTATCTTAAGTAACTAAACAGGGCTGTTGTTCTGCACTCAGGAGAAGGTCATCGTCTTTTTCTGTAAATCGTAGTTGTCCCTGCCTACAATCAGTGAGCATGCGAAGATATTCTCTGTATCCTGACTCGCCTCGCTTCTGCAAATCTTGCAAGCATCTCCATATCGTCAAATTAAACCGCCACAAGGTATTCTGATTATAATTATTCGGAGGAAGATTGTAGTCAATAAACTTATAATGTTTATTCAAACTACAAAAAAAGTATGGGCCGTTTACATCGTATATGGTTGGAATTTTTGAAACCAATAACGTAGTAACTGTTATTTGGAAGTTACTGGCTTCAACAGCAATCAAGGTATCACCCGCAGCGACTTGATTGCGATTGCTCACAATATCTGACTTTGGATACATTACTAACTCCTTTTCCCTGGATTGACTCAACTAATCACCATCTTATTATAAAATAATACACCCAGGTACGTCAATATTTTTACTTTAAATATCTCTCAATATTATCCAAAAAAAAATAGATGGCAAAAATGCTATACTAGTCCTAATGTTTGTTATTGAAGTAATTCCTCTCGTTCGCGGTATCCAAATTGAGTCCTTGTCGTATTTTTCAAGCACCAACTATGATGTGGGTTCGATTATAGCCATTCCGGTGCGTGGCAAGACTATTCGCGGGATTGTCGTGGACGGTAAAGCAGTTTCAACCACTAAAACGGCGCTCAAAGCGGCTACCTTTTCTCTGCGGAAACTTCCCGAACAAAAGGACGTCCAAAAAATTGCTCCTAGCTTACTCGCTACCGTCGACAAACTCTATACCGAAAATCCTGCCAAACGCGGAGCGATTTTATTTAGTCTTTTACCCCCTGATATCCGCACAGGAGTCTCCCCCTACCCCAGCACTCCCCTTAATGAAATAAACAACGAAGATAGCACACCACAAATTCTCTGTGCGAGTGAAAGTGACCGTATCATTCAGTACCAAACTATTATTCGTAGCGCCTTTGCCCACCGCGGATCAGTCCTGCTTGTTGTACCAACGAGTACTGCCGTCGATACAATGAAACGGGCGCTCGAACGTGGTATTAGCGAACGCGTCATTTGTTTCTCTAGCCACCAAACCAAAAAAGAACGTGAACGAGCGTACACAGCTTTTGGTGACCTCACCCACGCCACCCTCACTATCGCTACTCCAAGCTTTGCCTATCTGGAACGAGCAGATAGCACAACTATCATTATGGAAAACGCCGCCAGTCCACATTACGTAATGCGAACGCGACCGCACCTCGACCACCGTGCAGTCCTTAAAACTTTAGCTGCTATCACAAAACGCAGCATTATTTTAGGTGACACACTCATTGCTACTGAAGATGAATACAAACGAAGAAATGATATCTACCAGACTTTTGGTGAACACCCCATTCGTCTCGAGCTCCCGGCAAAATTAACCATCATCAATCAAACCGATAAACCTAAAAACGATGTTCCGTTTCAATTATTTTCGCCAGAACTGATTAAACGTATAGAAACCACTCTCGAAGGCAGACACAATGTATTTTTGTTCGCTGCGAGGCGCGGCCTCGCACCAGTTGTTGCGTGTGTTGACTGCGGGTTTATTTTTCGCTGTCCTGATTCTGGTACACCCTACTCCCTTTTACGCACCCTAAATAAAGAACACGTTGAAGAACGATGGTTTGTCTCAAGCACCTCTGGCAAACGTGTCCGGGCCGCTGATGTGTGTGCTCAATGTGGTTCTTGGCGTTTGCGTGAACGTGGGATCGGCATCCAACAAGTTGAAGATGAGTGTCGTAAAGTATTTCCTAAAACTCCCCTCACTATTTTTGACCACACGACAGCCACGACTCACAAACGAGCAACCCAACTGACAAAAGATTTTGAAAAACAAAAAGGGGCAATTTTACTGGGCACCCAGATGGTCATGCCCTATATCCCAACCAACATTAGTATGTCGGCCATAGTATCCCTCGACGCGGTGCGTGCGATTCCTTCCTGGCGAGCCGACGAGACAGTGTTTCGCATGATTTTAGAACTTCGCGAACACAGTAGTCGCGAAGTAATGATTCAGACGCGTAGCGAGACCGATGATCTACTCATTTATGCCTCTCGCGGTGCAGTGGATCGTTTTCATGACGATGAGATTGCCCTCAGACAAATGCTCAAGTATCCCCCGTTTGCCAGGTTTATTTTCTTTTCCTGGCAAGGGAACACTACGGTTATCACTGAGACCGAAGCAGTCATTAAAAAGATGCTCGCCATGCATAATCTTACCGGTTCGTTTTACACCAACCCGCACTCCAAAGCCAAAGAACAATTACGGCATTGTTTGCTTCGACTTGACCCAAGTGAAGATACTAAAGATCTGATAGACACGTTGCGACATGTGCCGCCTTATGTAGCCATTACCATCAACCCCGACCGCATAGTATAAATTTATTCCAAAACATACCAATCTACGTTGTTGCACTGCATGAAGTGAACCTCACCGTACAATAAGTACGGCTCAGCCCACTTCACTTGTGCGCCTAGTATCTCGGCATGTTTTGGAATAAATTGGGTAATTCTAAAATTTTCACCGTACAAAAAGTACGGCTCGCATTATTTTCTTTGACTGCCTTGCAACTAAGCACATTTGTCGAAACTAAAATTTATTAAAATTTACTGCTTTACAGAAACTAATGTGCACTCTTATTTTGTTGACCGTTTGGGGTTCTGCGCCTACTATACGAATTAGGGAAACTGATCTTCACACCAGGGGGACTAATCATGCGTAGTGTTCTACTCACTCTCACGCTCATCGCGTTGTGTGCTAGTAATATAATGGCAGATACCACCCTGCCACCAACTATTGAGAAGTCATTTGCTGATCAAGCGTATGACAAGCAAACGCTTGAGATGCTTAATCTTATGGCAGCAAAGAGACGCGATGAGATTTTGAGCTCTCGACCTTCTTTTCTCCCGCTGACACCGGATGAAATGGAGGGATTTCAACTATATGTTGATCAAACAAATCATGTGCTTTCGCGTATGAAAAAACGCGGACAGATGATGTTCGAAACCATCGAACAAAAATATGAGAGTGCTTGCACCTTTGAAACCAAAAAATCTTTCTTGTGTTAACAAGCAAAAGCTCAATACAAAAAAATTGTTATCGAAACAATTACCTTCGGAGGATTTTACTACAAAATCTCCGTGAACTCCGAAGAAGTAGCTTCAATTTTGACCCAACAATAATCAGTATCGCCGCGCATCCACTTTTGGACTGCGCGGTTTATGTTTTTATAGTATAAAATTTTTTGTAACAAAAGAACTGCTTGCCTCATCAAAGAGCAAAATGGTATACTGAGATTACTTCTGGAGGACAGACATGACAATCACTCGACGCACACACGTACACTGGTGCAGAACCCAAGCCCTCTCTGAGCTGGGCGAAGGATCGCTTGAAGAAATTGCTCAGTCACTTAAAGCGTTTGTTACTGGATTAGCTAATCATCCAGCAACAAGATTCCACCCTTCCATTGCTGTCGCGACTTTTTGTGTTAACACGGGGATTATTACCAATAAAACAGAAATGGAAGAACTATTAAATGAATTCAACTACTAAGCTACGGGTCGTCAGCATTACGTTGACGGCCCTTATTTTGTATTTATTTTTCTCCATAAATAGGCTATAGTACGCTCATTAATTATGGCCAAGCTCGTACCCGAAAACCACCCTGCCCTCCATACCATTGCCGAAGAAATTACTTTGGGGGAATTTTCTGATGGTACCGTGGCCAAAATCTTAAAAGATATGCGATCTGCATTACATACATACAAAGTAGACGGATACACCGCTGTAGCCATTGCTGCTCCGCAAATAGGTGTCAGTAAGCGTATTTTCCTGATTGAAGACCAAAGTAAAGATCGTGACGCCTTGCCGTCCCTCGTTGCCATCAATCCCGTAATTGTGAAGTATTCAAAAAAGACACATGAAGTGGGCGAAGGTTGCCTCTCCATTCCTGAGTACTACGGTATTGTCCGCCGGTCCACCAACGTCACCATTCGGGCCACTGACGAACACGGCAAAGTATACGAACGTGGTGCCGGCTCCCTCTTAGCACAAATCATCCAACACGAATACGACCACCTTGATGGCATTTTATTCACCGATCGCGCCGAAGAAATTTGGCACAAGGATGAACTAGACAAAGCTAAAAAGAAATTAAAGAAAGAAGAGAAAATAACGAGCACTAAAACTGCTAGTGCCTAACTTGTAATGGAACACTCACACCCTCTTAAATTCGCTTTTTTTGGAACCCCCGATATTGCGGTGATAATTTTAGATGAACTTAAAAAAGCTGGGTATGTACCCGCACTTATTGTTACCAACCCTGATGCCCCGGTCGGGCGGAAGCAAATCCTTACTCCCCCGCCAGCAAAAACCTGGGCGGAAGAAAACAAAGTTCCGGTCATCCAACCATTGTCCCTTAAAGACGCTGGTGCAGTACCCGAATTAACGGGAACTGATTGGGACCTTATGATAGTTGCTGCTTACGGCAAAATTGTCCCGGAATGGTTGCTCGCGTTACCAAAGCACGGAATTTTAAATGTGCACCCGTCGTTACTACCTAAACTAAGAGGAGCTAGCCCCATTCGCAGTGCCATTTTACATAACATCCGCGAGACGGGCGTCACCATCATGAAGCTTGATGCCGAACTTGATCACGGCCCCATCATTGCCCAACTACCTGCCAATATTCCCGCCGAACACTGGCCGGTGGCAGGTTCGATTTTGGATGAAGGCCTCGCCCGGCAAGGCGGTGCGTTACTCGCATCTGTCATTCCGGCCTGGATTGAAGGTACAATTATCGCCCAAGAGCAAAATCACGCCGACGCAACGTTTTGTACCAAGATTAATAAAAGCATGAGTGAAGTTGCGATTGACCCACATAACCTACCCTCAGGCACTACCGCCATTGAGTACCTCTGCACTATTCGCGCGTTTGATGGCTGGCCTGAAACATTTTTTATGCACGAAGGGAAACGTATCAAAATTAAACACGCCAACCTGGCAGCCGATGGCACGTTAGTAATCACTCGCATTATCCCCGAAGGAAAAAAAGAAATGGACTGGTCCCAATACTTCCGCTAACCCATCAATTAACAACAAAAAATCACCACGAGGAGGTCTTGCCTCCTCGTGGTGATTTTTGTGGTGTAATTTATTGCAGCTCTCGGAGTTGCAACGCTTTGTTAACCACCGCCTTAAACATAATATGTTCATGTAGTCTATCGGCCTCTACTGCACCCGATTGTATTTTTTTGAGAAAATTATGTAAGTAATGCGCTGCCGTAGGTTCATCCATATCGGCCACAGATTGTTTATTTATATCACCCATAGACTCAAATTCCGTTTCCGAAAGTACGTACGGTTTTAAATCTCCCAATGCAGTTTCTAATCCATCTAACACCACCCCGACCCGCTTTGGAGAAATATGTTCAAGAGAATTTTTAAAGACAAAGTCATCAGGAACTTCAAATGTAGACATAAGGAGTATTAATTAGTTAAGCGCATCATCATTTTCATTTTTCTCGCTCCTTTGCGCCATAAACTCATTTTTCGCGTTCGAGCTCGTTTGAGTTCAGCATCAAGTGCACTCCGCACTGCGTCGATTGCGTTTTCAAAACTGCTGGCTGTTTCAGCGGCTCGGTATAACACGCCGTCACTCCAGATATTTACTTCAACACGATAGATGTCTCCATTTTGATGGGGAGCAACTTTTGAAAACTCCACCTCACACCGATTATCCCCCTTCCCACCAATGTATCGTTCGAGTGTTGCTAACTTGGAGGTAATTATATTTTGCAGTTTATAATTTACTTCCGTTTGTGAATGCTTAAAAGAAATGTTTTGGAATGACATTATGTAGAATTACACTGATAACTACAGTTTATCTTACTGACACCACCGGACTTACTGACAACTTAAGTATACCACTTAGAGACCGCTTTCCCCGCTTCTAATCAATCGGGCAGACATTGCCGACATTTTTTACCGTCACCTCTTCTCCGTTTCCGTAGTGTTCCTTGAGGTACTCGATAATATCAATTGATTCGTACATCGATACACCGCGGTCAGTGTATTCTAAATAGGGCGCTTGAATTTTTCCACCCTTCTCTAACAATTCATTTTTTAATTCAGGCTGTACATTCATGTCGAGTATAGTAAGTGGTGCTTGAATCACAGCATTGGCCTCCAAAACCCGAATTGAATATGGACAGTGGGTTTTAATATAGAGATTAAGCATACGAATTACTTAGTGGCTAATACTTTCATTATACCGTATAGACAGAGTGATACAAAAAATGCGGGCTCTCTAAGCCCGCATTTTTTATCACGCTGTGAGGGTTAGGCCTTTGGAGGCATTAACACCGTATCAATAACGTGCGTTACGCCGTTACTTGAAATCACATCAGCCGTTTCAACCATGGCTGCCCCGTTAATCTTCACTACCCCATTTACATTACTTACTTTAAGAGTAGCGCCATTAACTGTTTTGAGAGTCATCCCGTCCTTAAGATCAGCTGCTGTGTAGCGTCCCGGCACCACGTGGTACGTGAGGATACTGGTTAAATCAGCTTTCATGTCTGCTTTAAGCAGAGTATCAACTGTTCCCGCTGGCAATTTAGCAAACGCATCATTTGTTGGGGCGAATACCGTAAATGGTCCAGGACCCTTTAAGGTGTCTACCAAGCCTGCCGCTTTAACTGCTGCCACAACGGTGGTTACATTACCTGCTTTAACTGCATTATCAACAATATCAAGTGAAGGCAACATCATTGCGCCCCCCACCATAACTCCTGCTTCAGTTTCAGCTTCCATTTGCGCTTTTTGGTCACGATCGGCTTTAGCTTGAGCTTCAGCTTCCATTTTTGCCATGGCTGCTTGTTCCATTGAAGCTTTTTCTTCCATCGTTACCGTGTCGCCGGTATTTTGCTGTGAAGCATAAATAATTCCTCCAATCAGGAGAATTCCGACAATCGCTGCTATTACATAATTGTTCATACGAGTGACTTGATTTCTTAATGTAGTAAATTTGTAATATACTTAACTTAATTAAGTATTTATGTTAGTATACGTAAAGATACTTACTTACGCAACATAAGTTATGCCGACTCAGGGGGAAACTTATTACATACCAAGTATTTACTTAATACCCGTAAAGTTCTAAGCTACACTATGTCTTTAATTAAACGCCTAATTTCCAAACATCTCCTCACCACCTACCAGATAGGGGTATTGGTGGCGCGTACCCATCGGGTCCTAAAGGCGCATACTGACGCAGTATTGGCCCCGTATGAGCTCACCAGTGTAGACTGGGCTATCCTAGGCCTTTTACATGATGATAAGGCAGTAGGTATGAAATTAATAGATCTCTCCGAAGAACTCGGGGTTGAAGCCCCATTTGTCACGCTCCGTGTTAAACGACTCCATGCTCGCCAGCTTATTAGCATTAAAAGTGGGGCCACTGACAAACGCGAACGCTTAGCCACTATCACTCCCGCCGGCACCACCCTAGTCACTACCATAGAACCCATCTTACGCAGTGCCAGTCGACAGTGGCTCAAAGGCGTTGGCCCGCTTGATGTTAAAGGTTTTATTACCGTTATGAAAACGGTGGTACTCAATAATCAAAAACACCGGGAAGACCCCTAAACTCCCCTCCCCGCCCATCGTATTGAATATATTCTATTTTTCTGTACAATACAGGCACTTGAATTTGTTAAGCATTTTCAAGGAAAAACCAACCTAAACTAGAATATGGCCACATTCCTCGGTAGCTCAGCGGTAGAGCAGTCGACTGTTAATCGATTGGTCGCAGGTTCGAATCCTGCCCGGGGAGCATATAAAATCTTAAACACACCTGCGGGTGTGTTTTTGATTTTAATGCTCCCCGGTAGTAAGTGACTTAATGTCACTTACGGCAGGATTCGAAAAGGTTGCCTGTCTCGTTTGTGACTGAAAGGAAACAAACGAGCGACAACCTGTACTGAACCTGTAAGGTTCGAAATTCCTGCCGGGGAGCTTTATATTGACATAACACACTTCGTGTTCTAATTTATTAGTTGAACACAAACCTGTTCCCAGCAATCCAAGGAGGATTTTGAATTGACCGATGCAGCAGACTTTATGGCAAGAATTATGATGCGGTTCAATCCGCATATGTCTGCAAATGCAGATAATCCTTTGCCGTTCAAGCAACCTTTTCTTGTTCTTAACCTGATGGGTGATAAAAGCAAGGTGCTGAATTGCTCTAACCACAGCACAGTCCACATTGATGTAGATGGTCAGATTGAAAAGTATATTTCCGAAGACAACAAGCCGACTGAGTTGCTTATCGAGCTTTGTAAGGCCTTTGCTAAGTCTGGCGCTGTTGTGGGTTCGTTCGGACGCTACCTGGGTAGCGCAGGGCCAAACATGCTTCTACGGAATGGTGTTCTCTTTGTTCGACACAAGGCGATCGAAGAGCCACCTGTTGATATCCTCGCTTATGAATACCGAGAACCGGTGTTTCAAGGTCATTAAGGCGCCAAACGCAGGAGGTCAGCAAGTTTTGCTGACCTCCTTCTTTTTATATACCCAGTCTCCCCCATAACCATTAACCTAAAATCATCCCTCTATTGACCATACACAATAATAACTCCCACTATCCCCTATTTAATTTGCTATTATTATACCTATGTCAAAGCAAGAAGCGCCGAAACTTAAAGATGGAGATGTAGCTCCATATTTTTCAGTTCTCGATATTAACGGTGAAAAAGTAGAAATCAATAAAGATAACGGGAAGAAAATACTCCTTTCTTTTTTTAGATACTCAGGGTGTCCTTGGTGTAATCTTGCAATCTACAGGTTGACCGAAATGGCGCCTGAATTAGAATCACAAGGAGTTAAAGTCGTTTGTTTCGTGCAATCAAAACAGGAAGACATCGTGAAAAATGTCATTAACAGACACGATATAAAACCTCCATTCAACCTGGTTCCAGATCCCGACAAAATAATCTATGGATTATATGGTGTTGAGGAAAGTGCTCTTAAGTATTTCACGTCTCTTAGGAAACTTCCTGAATGGATATATTCGTCATATAAACTCCACTACAAGCAACCTGAAGTAGATGGGAGCACAACCCTTGTGCCTGCACAGTTTTTGATTGATTCAGACGGCACCATTATAAAAGTGCACTATGGCACTGATTATGCCGATGATATGACGTACTCTGAAATTAAACTTGCGATAGCCTCCTACATATCAACCTAAATTACTCTGTGGTAAAATTAATCCATGACAACACTACGCCCTTGGATTAATTTTAACGGTAACGCGTTTGAAGCCTTTACCTTTTACCAATCTGTTTTCGGTGGTGAATTTACTAAAATTATTCGTTTCAAAGATTTAGCAAGTGACGCAGTCACGATTCCTGAAAGTGAGGAGAACAAGATTATGTACATCGCCCTCCCTATCGGAAGTACTCAACTGATTGGAAACGATGTTCCCGAGTTTATGGGTCTAGTTAGTGAAAATGAAAACCGCAGTAAAATTTCACTTCAGACCGACAGTAAAGAAGAAGCTGACCGAATATTTTCTGGACTTTCAATTGACGGTTCGGTTGAAGGTGAAATGGGAGAAAGTCCCTGGGGTACCTACGCGGGAATGTTTCGCGACAAATACGGCATTGAGTGGATAATTGAATTTTCTCCTGAAAAATAATTCATACGTTAGTTTTCTATAAATCAAATCAATTTCCGAAATAAACCCCAATTTTATACGTTATAAATAGTAGATGTTCTTCATAGGAGTCAGTCATGGCCAAAAAGCCAACCTACCCAGCGATTACCACCGAAATTGAAGCCTCTAAGATACTGGGGGAACTTGAAAACCTCAAGCTCAAGCTCGAACACCAACAAGTTGAACTCAACCAATCGGTAAATAAACTGGTGATTGAAGCAAACAAACAAGCGGAGATAGTTACTGGGGAGTTTGCCGAAAAGTTCAATGCCCTCAAAGACTACGCTCGAAAAAATAAACAACAACTGACCCAGCAAGGCACCGTTCGTTCGGTTACCTGGGCAACCGGAACCCTCGGCTGGCGCAATACGCCAGCCGGTATAAGCATACCCCGCAGTTCAAAAGACGTGGCGCTGATTATCGAACGACTTTTGGCCGCTAAAAAAATGAAATTTCTGCGCCGAAAATGGGAACTCAATATTGAAGCTATGGAAACTAGCCCCACTGAAGCCGCCGCCATTGATGGCATCAACATACGCGCTGCGAGCGAAACTATCTATATTAAGTTTCGCAACGGTGACGAGATTAAACAAAAGATAAAACTTAAAACGCCATCAACGACAGACGTCAACGACGCGGAATAATCATAAACATAAAAAGACCATCCGTAATTGGCTGGTCTTTTTTATGTTTGCTATTGCTTACAGTTCCCAACTATTCACCATTCAAATAATATTGAATTTTGTAAATTTTATCTTACTATCTACTAGTTACTTTCCTTAAGCCAGTTCGTTGCGGACCATCCGAAATTACCGTTACCAAACTGCACCAAGCGCCAGGTATACCCATCGGCATAGACTTCTTGATTTTCAGCGTGGCCACTCATATTGGCTGGAACAGTAACAAGGACAGCTGATGATACGGTTGGCTGAAGACGTACTCGTAATGGTGCGGTGCTTACTACCTTCTTAAGCTCTGACGATACACGTGAGAGCATTGGGTTTGCGCGCACGTTTGATGCGGCTGTGCTGTTAAAGGTTGTGGCACTACTTTCTTGACACTCTTTGATTACATTCATAAGGGGATCAGAGCCAAAATAACCATTAGAGCACTCTACTTTCCCCGTCACCACTTTTTCAATCCAGCTGGTATTCTTTCCATACCGAACTAGTTTTGTTCCCGTTACCGAGAAGGTTTGTCCTTCATCTGCAACTTTAGTCCAGGTATCTACGACCGGATACGTTGTAGAAGCAGGAAGTGTCGTTGCGGTAACTTTTTTAGTAAGGGTAATGTCGTCAACGTAACCGTATCCTGTACCTTTATTCTTCCACACATAAACAAGCGCTTCCTTACTGGTTGCCGGCACAGTGAACGTCAAAGTGCCTTTTATATAATTACCTTTCTTCAGGCCGATACTCTTGGTATCTACGAGCTTGCCATTTGCATCTTTAAATTCTAAGCCAATACCAACCCACTCTTTACTGGTTTTCATACCACTAAACGACAGGATGTACGTTTCGCCGGGCACTAGTGTATTTACTAATCTTTGTCCAATACCACCCTCTGCCGTTCCAACTCGTAATGCATAAGAGCCGGTCTTTACTGGTGTTTGCACTACTGTTGCATTATTCCAATTTTCCCAGCTGGTCAGTTGTGATTCGAAGCCACCATTTAAAAGTAGTGCGGTAATTGGTGTTGGCGTAGGGATTGGTGTCGGTGTTGGCGTAGGAATAATAACGGGAGCGGTTACGGTAACACTTGTCGATTGTGTCACACTACCTCCACTACCGGTACACGTTAAGGTGTAGGTTTGGGTTCCGGTTGTCGTTAAGGCAGAGGTTGTAATTGATCCGTTCACGGCGCGAGAGCCACTCCAGGCGCCACTAGCGGTACACGCTGTTGCGTTGGTACTTGACCAGGTAAGGTTCGCAGTACCACCTGATATCACGCTGATTGGGTTCGCAGATAAGGTCAGCGTTGGTGCTGGAGTCGGTGTCGGTGTCGGTGTCGGAGTAATAACGGGAGCAGACACGTTCACACTTGCAGATTGCGTTACACTACCTCCACTACCGGTACACGTTAAGGTATAGGTTTGGGTTCCGGTCGTAGTAAGAGCGCCTGTTGAAAATGAACCACTGACGGCTCTGGTACCTGACCAAGCTCCAGATGCTGAACAAGCTGTCGCATTGGCACTCGACCAGGTAAGGTTCGCAGTACCACCTGATACCACGCTGGTTGGGTTCGCAACTAGAGAGAGCGTTGGAATAGGAGCTGGCGTTACAGGCGCTGCAGTCACGGTCACGGCCACAGCACGAGAGATACTGCCGCCGGTTCCAGTACATGTTAAGGTGTACGTTTGAGTACCGGTTGTCGTTAAGGCAGAGGTAGTGAACGTTCCATTCACCGCCCGAGCACCACTCCACGCGCCCGACGCAGTACACGCGGTAGCATTAGTTGATGACCAAGAAAGGTTGGCAGTTCCTCCCGCCACGACACTGGTTGGGTTAGCAGTGAAGTTGATAGTTGGAGCAGGCACAGGTGTTGGTGTCGGTGTCGGTGTCGTCACCGTCCCCCCCGTCACCCCACTGCGCGCATACTTCGTCGTCACATCCCAGACGGTATCTTGAATGTACTTCGCTAGTGCAGCCGATGGTTCCGGACTTAAGCCATAACCAGTGAATCGTTGTCCGCGGGGGTCAATGTGGTGAATGACGAGTAAGTGTTGGAGAGCAACGGCGTAACTGCCTAAGCCATTCGGGTGGATGGTATCCGAGAAGAAACCACTGATGTTGTTGATCCCGGGTACGCGACCAAGTTGAATATCATCGTAGAAGCGTTTCATTAAGAGGTTAGAAGGGACAATGTATACCTTGGCTGCGGGAGGTAAGTTCGCAGACGCGTAGTCAGCCATGTCTTCCCAAATGGGTTGGTAGGTATCGAGGTTTTGGCGGAAGGGTCCGTCTTCATCGTTAATGTTGGTCCAGGTGGCGTATAAAATGGTCGGAGCTCCCGCGCCACCCTTGCCGTTGCGCCAGGCGTGTTCCACCCAGGTGCGCAAAGCGGTGCGGTGTTCGAGGGTCCACTCCGGGTTGCCGGCAGAGAAGATAAACGGTACGCCTTCGGTAATGACTAAGAGGTCGTAGTTGCCGATGTCAGCCCGGGCATCAGGTTGGCCGTACCCCGGAGCGTACTGCCAGCGCCACCACAGGGGTGAGCCAGGGGTGGTACTTTGGGCTACCCGGGCACTGTTTGGTTGGATGCTGTTGATCATGGCTTGGAAGTGTCCCGGCCAGGTGCCTTGGAAGGTACCACCGTCGGTGAGGCTGTGGCCACTGTGGATTTGGCGGGTGGAGAGAGGGCTGGGGGTGCGGGGGCCGATGATGGTAGATGCGGGCAAAACAATGGGTGCAGCCCGCACAAACGCATCAGCTATATACCCATCAAAGCCCGTATCAAAGTTGACGTAAATCCAGGTGTATCCGTTGGCACTTTGAGCGGCTTGGGTCCCGACAGTACCGAGCGCTCCGGTTGGCTGTGTGCCTAATGCTAGTGCGGCTGTACCATATGAACTACGGACAGTGATAATATCAGACGTGATAATGCGACTGCCGGCCGCGAAGGCAGAGGCAATGACTGGAGATGGAGTTGACGTTGTCACTGTTCCACCCCACTCAAAAGCCCCTAAATCCGGTTGCGTGCCAGTAAACGGAAGATTGACGTTTACTCCAGCATTAATAAGATCACTCCCGTCTTGCAGACGCAAGAAATCCAAAACTGGAAGTGAACCGTCACTCTGTCGAGCTGAAGCGCCTCGACTACTATCTACACTTCTGAAGTCACCACTGGTGACCGTAACCGGCAACGTCCACGAGTTGCTTGATTGATCAGTACCAGTATAAAAACTGACACCGCGTGCTGAACCTAATGAAATATTATTTCGCAAAAGATGTGCAACCGTCCAGCTATTAAAATTGTAGCTTCCGTTATTGTACGCAGTGTTATTGTAAAAAGTAATTCGCTTGTTGGCATTATTTTCATCAAAGCCCGTTGTGCGGTTACCCCACGACACACTATTTCTTACTGTATGACCACCAGAACTATTGCCGGAAGTTTCAGGTCGTCGGCCACCCAATTTAAATCCATTTCCATCGCCAGGTGTTGCCTGCAGATTGTCATCATATCCATTCTCAAAGGCCCAGTTATTTTCAAGTATAAATTCACCGCCGTTTACATTGTTTGCAGTAGCAATGTTAAAAAAGTCATAGCCATCATCAGAGTTGCGCCACGCCCGGTTACCGCGCATCACATTTCCGGTACCGGTTGTTTGCATTGCAAACCCATCAGCGTTATCGCCTCTAATATCACGGTTGTGGTGAGAATCATTATTTAAGAATAAGTTATTACTGCCGGTATCAAACAGTGAAATCCCTTTCCCTTCCCACTCAGAAAGTCGCCCGTTATGGTGCACATTGAGACCTTCAATTATATTATTATTCGAAGCCCCGCCCATAACAAAACCACCCATCGGACCATTCATAATTTCAATCCCTTTAATGTGATTCCACGACGCATTAGAGAGTGACAACGGCCAGCCGGTGAAGTACCCCGTTTGCGTCATTCCCATAGCATCAAGAACTGGTGTTTCTCCGGGATACGCAAAAACACGGATGGGATTATTTGCGGCTCCGCTTCGCGTGAGGCGGATACCTGTGGTAATGGAATATGTTCCACCTCGTAAATAAATAGTATCGCCTGCAACCGCTAGGTCATGAGCTCTTTGTAATGAACGGTACGGTTGAGTAATTGTCCCTGGGTTTGTGTCGGCACCGGTAGGAGCGACATATAAGGTAGCCGCATGCGCTGATAAAATTGGTAGAACTAAATAGAAACTCACCACTAATAAAAATCTAATAGTCCATAATTGAATCGACGCGATACTGGGTAACATATATAAGTAGATTTAATGATAATAAAAACGTTATTTTAATGGTACCATTCTGTGAGCGATATACTGTATCCATTGGGTATAATTACCATTCCAAAAAGGGGTGTAAAAATGCTTGTATTTGTTAGTAACAAATTGTAAAATAGTTACAGAAACAGTTCCCCATCATTCAAATTCAAAGGAGGGCATCATGCCCAACGTGCTGCCCATCGTAAAAATCGGGCACCCAATCCTCACTGAGGAAGCCCACGAAGTTGAAACGGTCGATGACCCCGTTATTCAGAAACTCATCGACGATATGATTGAGACCTACCAGAACGCACACGGCCTTGGGATAGCTGGACCGCAGGTAAATGAGGATCGGAGAATCTTCATTATCTCCTCAAAACCCTGCCCCCTCTACCCCGACGCTCCCACGCGCGAACCAACCGCAATGATCAATCCTGTTATTCTCAGACGATCAAAGAGGAAGGTTACCGACTGGGAATCCTGCCTGAGCATTCCGGACACTTACGGGTTAGTCCCCAGACACGCTACGGTCACCATGGCCTTCACCAATCGCCAAGGTAAACGAGTACGGGAAACCTTTAGAGGTTTTCTAGCCCGAGTCTGCCAACACGAGCAAGATCACCTCGATGGCAAACTCTTTCTCGAGAGATTAGATCCCCCTGGGACCTTCACCCGTGAAGAGTACGAACAGAAAGTGGCTAGTGTGCCCCAAAAAATGCACGCCTAAAGCCTCACACACACGCAACGCCGCCTAACACATTTTGTGTTCGGCGGCGTATCTATAATAAAATTTCTAACTATCGTCTAGCTAACTCCATCTTAAGTAGTTCTTGTAATAATGTGAGTACTTGGGTTAGCAGTTTAATTTGTAATTCTTTGTTCGCGGTAGACAAAGTGGTGGCTACAGGAATCACGTCAGGCACACATGAGGCCCATGGTGTATGACCAGACTGCGTATAGAGATGTCGCGCGTAACCCAAGTTACCTTCCACTGTATCGATATCAAACCCTAACGCAAGCGCTGCTTTTTTGTGAATTATTTCGTAAAACTGAAAAATGCCGACCATGCCAGCATTGCCTCCTCCGCGTAATACCGAACCGCTATCTGTAAACTGCCGAAACTTTGATTCACAGCGCGCAATTTCAATCATAACCGGAATATCCGCAAAATATTCACGAACTCTTTTTTCCACCGCTACCGCATCATGAGTGGTCATAACAGTCGGAGTACTGGTCGCAGTTGCGGCCGAAGCTGTTTCTGCGGTATGGACCTGTAATGAGAATAGAATAATAACAACAAAGAACAAACGGATACAAATATGATGCATAGGTTTACAGTATACCAGTTATATTGTCTCTAGAAAAATTCTCGTAAGAAATCTGGTGCCAAAACGGCAATATATACATGCCCCTTTGTTCGCTATATAATTAACCTATGCCCCCACTTTCAAATTCAAACGAACCCCCACAAACGGTTCATGATCAAACCAAATTAAAGCCTTATTCATTTAATAGTAACAAAAAATACCTTGGATTAGGTCTTTTGGGTGTTGTTACTGCCCTTATTTTGGGCGGTGTTACGCTCGCTGTCTTATCTGAAAAGAGTACACCCGAACAAAAATTGTACGGTTTTAAAACTAATGTAGTTGAACCGTTTATTCGCTCTACTAAATTATCCGATGATAGCAAGTTAGAGTACACTTCTTCCTTGTTACAGAAGCGAGTAGCTGAACTCTTAACGCTCTACAGTGACCAAAGTACCACTACTCCCCAAACTCTCGATAGATTAGCGAGTCTAACTCAACAACACACCGCTGATAGTGTCTGGATTATTCAAAACACCGATTCGTTATCAGCTCAAGAGAAAATTAACTCCTTAGCAAGCATCACGAATACTACTCGTGCCTTTGAAACACTCACTGATGACTGGGAGGAATTTGACTCTATTAAAGACTACAGTGGTGATATTCAAAACCTCAGTCAAGACAGTCTACAATCAGAAATTGACGAATTTGCCAGCACAACTGACTCCGCTATTGTGAGTGCTTTTATCGGTGAACAAATAAACCTCGTCGGAGAAGAAATTAAAACAGTTGCCCAAAATTCTCGCGCGCAACGTCTCGCGTTAACCCGTATTGACGATGCCGGAGAATCAATCTCTGATGGAAAATTTGCGGAAGCGATAAACTTTATTATGCGCGCACGCCAAGCCATTGCCGTAGACTCATATTTGTTTGCGAGTGAACGCGGAGAAGGCGCCAGCGAAACGTATGATCCGGGAGTGATTCCAGAGGGTAGTTAGTCAAAGAATTTCATTTTCCCCTATACGTAACTGGTATTTGCTCCCCTTCACTTCTGGGCATATACTAAATCGTATATGTGGTACAAACCAAACACCATGCAAATTTATTTTCTGGTGTTTGTTCCATATCTTCCAGAGTCACA
>JAZKIJ010000005.1:73755-83330 GCA_040384905.1 Patescibacteria group bacterium | reverse complement strand
TTTTGCAATATCCAAACAAATATCTACCGATATTCAACAATCAGCCGTTGAAAAGAGAGCCATTCGACCGAAACTAGTCACCCCTAGCGCTTCGTCATCACAAGCATCAGTCGTTGCCGCCATCCCTGTTGCTCCCGTAGCACCTGTTTCAACCTCCGACAACAAATCACAGTATCTTGAAGTGACCGATAGCTGTGGTGCTCATTTTGGTGGCGAATGTCTGCGTGTTCGTAGCGGCCCCGGGACTGACTTTCCCGTAGTAGCGTCCCTGCGTAATGGTATGGTGCTTAAAATTGATGAAACCATAGTGACTGATGGTGTGGCGTGGCATAAAATAATTTTTGATGAGTGGTTACGTTACCCCGAACGACATAAGGGAGATTGGTATATTGCGGGTACCTATGTCACGATTGTAGACGCTTATGATACCCAAGATATTTCTTCTACTACCCCGACTACCACTAAATCTATTTTAGTTGATCGTTCCGAACAACGACTCTATGCGTATGACGGCGACACATTATTTATGTCAGCCACCACCTCAACCGGTCTGGATAGCACCCCCACCCCGCGCGGAATTTTTACCATCTACCGCAAGACCCCCAGCCGCTATATGCAAGGACCATTACCAAATATAAATTCAGACGACTACTACGACTTGCCCGGGGTACCTTGGAATTTATACTTTACCGATGGTGGTGCCGTCATTCACGGTGCGTACTGGCACGATAAATTTGGAACTAAATATTCTCACGGCTGTGTAAATCTCAATCCCACAGATGCCCGTACCATTTTTGAATGGGCAGAACTCGGCACCACCGTCACGGTACGCGATTAGGCCTCAATGCTGTATAATAAGAGTATGGCCGACTGGGACAAACTCACGAGTAGAGGCGACGTGCAGGATAGACGTGGTCTATCAGGCGCTGGCATGGGTGGACTTGGTGTCACCGGTATTTTACTGATGATGGGTGTTACCTACCTGATGGGCGGTAATCCGCTTGATGTGTTGCAACAGGTTGATGTGAATCAAATAACTGCTCCACAGGTTGACTCGACTGAATTTGAAGGTAATGACTCCTATGAACAATTCGTCAGTGCCGTCTTAGGCTCTACCAATGATTACTGGACTGAGACTCTGAAAAATAGTGACACGCCGTATGTTCCCCCTACCCTGGTACTTTTTCGTGGATACACTAATTCTGGTTGTAGTGGCGCTAGTAGCGCGGTTGGACCTCACTACTGCCCGCTTGATTCAACCATCTATCTCGATGAAACATTTTTTGAAGAGCTCACCACGCGCTTAGGGGCCCAAGGTGGGGACGTTGCTGAAGCGTACGTTATTGCTCACGAAGTAGCCCACCACGTGCAAAACCTTACCGGCACCCTTGATGGCGCCCAAGGTAGCAATGAAGATTCCGTTCGTACCGAACTCCAAGCCGACTGTTACGCCGGACTCTGGGCCAGCTCTCTTAAAGACCAAGGTATATTTGAAACAAACGAAATTACCGAAGCCTTAAACGCAGCTTCAGCAGTCGGTGACGACAGCATCCAAACCAAAACCGAAGGCCAAGTCCACCCTGAATCGTGGACCCACGGTTCTTCTGAACAACGCGTTGGTGCGTTCACCACCGGTTACGAAACTGGCGACTTAGCGCAGTGTCAGTAACGCTAAAAACACCTCCCCAATAGGGGGAGGTGTTTTTTGTAAATAATCTTTTTATCTAGTAAGGCAATACTCGCTACTATCAGCTATCGGCGCTTCAGCGTGATTAGGCGAACACACGGTGTAGCGACCCAAAGTGTCTGTTTGTACCGTGTATTGCGTATCTGCGGGTGTGCCACCATCAGGGTCAAATGGTAAGGCGCTCGGAATATAGGTAGGCACCAAGCAACTGAGGTCTATGTTCCCCGCTGCTGTTCCAATATTAGTTTCGGTGTCAGTTACAGAATCCGTGATGCAGATAAACGTACCTTTATTGTCGGCAATATTTTGCCCGATGGCATTGAGGATCGTCGCCACGTTTGACTCACGTTGCGTATTGCGCGATTGCGCAAATTGTCGTGAGGGATTTATCGCCACCACAACAATGGAGGCTAAAATAGCAATAATACCAATTACCACCAACAGTTCCATCAGGGTAAATCCCGCACTTCGGTTACTACTTTTTTTAGATGAGGTGGTCATACTTAATTAGAATGAACTTTACATTTTGTTAAAAGAGCGTTTAGAAATAGATAGGTATATATGTTCTGAAGTCCTAGATTCTTTGACTCTAATATAAGTATATTCCTATTCTAAAAAACTCCTTTGACGACTGTGCATAACTATGGCATGGCTTCAATTTCAATTAATGATTGTTGGGTAGGGATAATAACTGCTGATGGTAAAGGTAAGACAGACACATCAAGAGGGATTGTATCTAAATGTATTGATTGCATATTATATTCAGAAACTAAATTTGTTATGGCACCGCGAACTTCAGCTTTAGTTCGTATCGTAATCTGCTGCGTTTGTGGATAGTGAATTTGTATCGGATATACATAACACACACCGGAACCATACGATGTTGTTGCGCTTCCTCTCCAAAGCGGATCAACCATAATGTGAGCTATCGCTTCATTCATGCAATTTGCAGCGAGAGTTTTAGATTCTTGTTTTGCTTCAGCGCCCAATACCATAAACCGAGTGTACCAACCAGATTGTCCCACTCCAATAGTCATCGTAAGAAGCATTGCACCAATGATGATGACCGAAAGTAAGGCTACATACCCTCTTTGTAATGAATTGTATATCATGTCATTTAATAAAGGCTTGATGCCGAAATAGCATATTATTAAGTCTGTAATAAATAAGTAGCTCTGAATCTACATACTCAATAGATTCAAGAGTGAGAATGAGGCGAGGATTATTAATTAGTGAAGGATCGTTTAAATTTCTAAAAAAATAGAGATTGTTCTCGTTAAATTCTAAGGTTAACGGACTTAAGGTTTCTAAATCAGGTCGAGTAATTTTAATAATTCCAGGATTAATAATTTCTACCCCAGTAGCATTAGAAAAAACCCACGCTAATTTATCATTAATAAAATTTTCTTCGGCAATTATTATTAACTGCTCTTTTGTAGACTGGTTACTATCTATAAGTGCAAAGGCGGTAACTATCACACTAGTAATAATCATACTAAATAAGGCACAGTAAATTATTGTCTCGAGCAAGGTAAAGCCTGAATTTTTCATGGTGAATATACTACTGAAATTGATTCCGGCTGAGTTAGAGATTCACTCACCGCATACAAAAAACTGTCGTGTATATCAAAACCTAACGGAGACAATCGTTGACTACTGAGCGATTGTAATCGACCAGCATTTGGCGAAGTTGTACTCCACTGCGTTTCGTTAGGACTCCACAGTTGCAACTCCTCACCATTTTTTGCAGTACCTAAGACAAGAGCAGTGCCTACTCCTCCGAGAGCTAAAATTTCAGTACCCACTTCACCACTCCCCCGCAATCCTAGTTCACCGGCTATTAATTTCTGATTTTCAAAAGAATATAATTCTGGTGCTGAACTACTTTTTCGTCCCACATATACCGTTGAACCTGTTAGATATATTGAGCTTGCGTCAGCACTACCAGCTAAATTAATTGCAGCCACTTCAATTGGTACAGTACCGGTCACATCATACACACCCACTTCTTTCAAATCTGCACTGGCTGCAAGATATAAAAATCTCCTCATAGTATTTCCCACGATTTCATCCCGAACGACCATATCATTTACGGTTCGATTTAGATTAATACTTGCAGTTGTTATTTCCACAGGAAGTCTAGGATTGTCTAAGGAAAATATATGAAGCTCTGGACCAGTTGTCTCTCGACTAACTACATATAGTTTTCCGCCATACGCAATTACTCTCCACCCCTGCGGAAATGACCCAGAACTAGCTACGTTATAGAGAGATAACTGTACTAAAGACACCGGATTATTTGACTCAGTCACGTCATATACCAAAAGCTGACTCGAGGTACTATGCTGAGTTACGTATGCGTATATTCTACCTGTAGGTAAATCTCGAATAACATCTATGTCATTTAATCGAACTTCAGTACTCGTGCTCACACCAACTAATACCGGTACGTTTGTAATGTCATTGGAAATTTCAAACACTCGAAAATACGGAGCCACTTCACTTGTAACATACATATAATTTCCCAGCACATCAATGCCGGTTGTTCCGAGCGGACTCTGTTGCAGTTCTGACCCTACAGCCATATTTGTTTCTCCCCACCTTCCTTTTGGTTGTACGACTAAACAATCTCCTCCCAGCGCACCAATTTCGTTTGGATTAACCAAATATGTTTGAGTTGGAATTGAACTTGTTGCGTAGCGTACCCCTAATTTCCAACGCACATCAACCACTACGGACTTTGCACAAGATGAAATATCTGTAACTTTTGTCTCAACCTGATAGCACAATCCTCCAAGAGAACAATCCTGTTCGCTTAAATTATGAGGATCAACAGAATACAGGCTTCGAGTACTGGAAACTAATTGAAAGTTTTCCGAACGGATATACTCCAACTGAACCACCATTGATTTACTTTTCTGCATAGCTTCTTGAGCAGTAGTGGCTGTCATCATCCAATATTGATTTCCCCACACCGCTTGAAGAGCACCCACCATAATTAAAGACATAAGTGCCAAGGCAATTAAAAGCTCTATCGTACTAAAACCGTTTGTAGCAAATTTAGTATATTGCTCCTTCATAATTAATAGTCAACGTACTGGTTACTTCCGGACGATTTCTATCTACAAGTGTTATCTCGCCATTTTCAACCACTGTTCCACTCAACTGCGAAAATACAACTTCACTCAATGAACTTGTAGCAATTGCTATGTTATCTGAATGCGAAACAGGAAGTCGAGTGGATTCCTCTGCCGTAGCCAGGCTATCACCTGCAAATAAGATATATTCATTATTGTTATTTGGATTAACAGCTACTCCATGACTTTGACCATCAATATTATGCATAGATTGAGCTCGTGCAGTTTGCAGCAAGGAGATAAGGGTAGTCTCTTCTACTCGAATGATTTCGTCTTGATAATACTGGACTGAAAAAAGTAATGTACTCCCTGCTATAAAACTTAACATTGCCAAAACTAATAAAACTTCCAGCAATGAAAAACCTAACGTTACACTATTTTTATTGATGTAAATTTTGAGTGATTCCATATATTGGAGTAATTATTGATATAGCAATAAATCCAACCATTAAGCCCATAAACAACATCAGTAACGGCTCCAGAATGGTAGTTAAGTTTTTCGTAATATCTTTAATATCTGATTCATATATTTCAGATACATATGTTAAGGTAACCGGCATTGTTCCAGTTGTCTCACCCGCCTGAATCATTTGTATAAACAGAGCGGGAAACAGTAACGGGTAATTTTTTAATTCACCTGACAAATTTTTACCCATTATAATTTCAGCACGAGCATGTGTAAGTGCTTCAGTATAAATACAATTATGTATACTGTTAGCAGTTATATCCAGACTAGTAACTATCGGAATATCATTTACAAGTAGCAGTCCGAGAGTTCGTGAAATTTGAGCCAAATTGTAATACCGGCACAATAAACCAATAAGAGGAATTCTCAGTAATGCCCGGGTGTAGTAGTGCTGAATTCTTTTAATCTTTAGCAGAATTGGCACCAGTATAAACCCCATTACCACAACACCTGCGACGTACCAACCATAAAGTTGTAAAAAATTACTCACGTTAATTAAAAATTGAGTTGACCAAGGCAACGTTGTTTCTACACTTAAAAATATTGGAACAATTTTTGGAAAAATATATACAATAAGGAAAATGGTAATAGCTAGTGTAGCCAGTACAACAATTGTCGGATAAATAAGTGCTCCCAAAATTTGCTTTCTGATTTCTTGTTTCTTTTTTAATTCAATAGCTATGTATTCTAAACTTTCCGGTAATGTTCCCGACCGTTCACCGACCGCAATAATGCTTAAAGAAAAATTACCGAAAGTTTTTTTATAGTGAGATAGAGCAGTACTAAGTGTTTGACCTGAAGAAATTTTTACCAGAAGTGAAGTGGTTATAGAAGTTAGTGGCCCAATGGAAATTTCGTTTTTTAGCATAGTGAGTGCTGTTACTATCGGCATTTGCGCACGCAACATCATGGATAGCCTTTTAAAAAACAGTATTTGATCTTTAATGGAAACCCGCTTACCTAAACTAATTAGCCTTACTGGTCGAGACAAAGTAAAACGTGGTAAACGAATTATGGAGGTTAAAAACGCATCCCAAAAATAAAGTACTTTATTCATAATGAATTTTTAAAACTTCTTCAATAGAAGTAACCCCGTCAAAGGCTTTTAATAGTCCGTCGGCAATCATAGGAACCATTCCTTCAGCTATGGCAGTAGCTCTTAATTTTGAAGCTGAAGCACGGGCAATTACTGACTCACGGATAGTGGGAGTAACTACCAATACTTCATGAATACCTACTCGCCCACTATAACCACTGAAGTTACAAGCATTACACCCTACCGGCATGCCAACTTTAGAAGCTTTAGGTAGAATATTTTCTGGTATAAATTGTTGCACTTCGTTTGTCTCACCTTCACTTAATATTTTTTCCTGTTTACAATGCCTACATAATCGCCGGACTAATCTTTGACCAATAGCAATATTTACCGTTGACGCAATGAGATACGGCTCAATTTTCATATCTAAAAGACGCGGCAAGGTTGTTGCCGCGTCATTGGTGTGTAAGGTGGAGACCACTACATGTCCCGTTAAAGAAATATTTACAGCCAGACCCGCTGTTTCCCCATCCCTGATTTCCCCGACCATAATTGTATTCGGATCTTGACGAAGAATGCTCCGCAGTCCGTGAGCAAACGTTAATCCGGTTCGGGGATTCACTTGAATTTGATTCACTCCATTGATTGCATATTCAATTGGATCTTCTAAGGTAACTATGGATGTTTGTGTTGCATCTTGTAACGACAAAATTGTATACAGAGTAGTTGATTTACCACTGCCAGTTGGACCGGTAGCTAAAATCATTCCATATGGTTTTTTCATTGCTGTCAGAATCATTGCTTGATTTGCAGGAGTAAATCCTAGAGTGGAGAGAGAAAAACTTTCTTGGCCCCCTACTAGTAAACGCAGTACCGCATTTTCACCATAATATAAAGGCATGATAGATACTCGAATATCAATTCTTTCACCATTTCTACATTCATGACGAAGTCTCCCATCTTGGGCAGTAGCATGCTCATCAGTACGTAAGCCACATAATATTTTAAGTCGAGAGATGACTTCAGCGTGAACAGTCAAAGGAAAGGTGTGTGCCAATTGTAATACCCCATCAATACGTAACCGAATTACTAATCCAAATTGTGTGGGATTAATGTGAATGTCTGAAGCATGAGCTGTATACGCTTGTTCAATTAAGGTCTCAAGGAGATGTACCGCTGAAGCGAGGACGCCTTTTTCTACTTCAAGCAGAATTTCTGCCTGATAGTCAGAAGTGGACTTTCTAAGCACACCAGTAGGATTGGCGGTATCCATCTATAAATCATCCCACCTTTTTCGTTTTTTTGTTTGTATGATGGTGCATAAGTTTTTGAAGGAAAGAGAAAGGTCTTGCCAAAAACCTATAATTTTGGCACTCTAGGTAGTGGACAGTCATAAAAACACGAGGGCACGTCGATGGACAAAAGCGTCTGGGAAGTGATAGGGATTCCTGAAATCTATAGTCGGGACTCTCACGGGAAAATTATACTTAATCTGTGTGCTGAGATTTTTTCAGCAATTTCGAAGCCTGACCACCTCCACCATCAGTATCATCGCCAATTTACTAAGCAAACATTGAAATCCATTCTCATGATGCTTAGTCGCGATACGGTGTACGGCCTAGCACAAGAATACGAATGGGATACCGATGAGGGTGAGCACGCAATTCGCATCTTGGATGATTTAATCGCCACAAAAGTGGCGGAACTAGAAAAAATTGTCTACCAATCGGTTTCAAAAGTACGGAAGAAATCCCGTAACAACCGAATGGTCATGGAAGATTGGAAGATCGCGTGCATCATGGCTGGAGTATTTGATTTCGAAAGCGAGGCTGAAGTCCACGTTGAAGATGTGATGGAAGAAACCGTTCATAAATTTACTCGACCATAAAAAAGGGCCCGACAATGTCGGGCCCCCTTTTTATTTTATATAAGTGACTACTGAACAATCGTCCACGTAACACCGGCAAGTGGCAGTGAACTTTGTACTTTTGCATCACCCGTTATGGCTTGCAGTGACAAAGACATAGTTTGTCCAACGTTTGCTACGGCAGTTGGACTCACCACTGCCCGAGCCGTAAAGAGTCGTGATTCTTTTGGTGCCAGGGTGGCAGTTACCGGAATAGTGGCACTCGTTCCCACAAATGGAGTACCGGTTACCATAGTACCCACTGAACCTTGGATTAACCCTGATTCATCTTTAATCGTCATACCAGCAATAGCTGCAACAGGAGCGGTACCATTTTGTGCAAAGGTAAATCCAGTCAGGTTGGCAGGCTTGGTACCAACGTTAATAACTTGGATATATGACACCGCTACACTACTCCCCACTTTGGCTGTACCACCAACGAGTAAAGGAATGGTTTTTACCACCAAGTGTGATTGCGCAAGCGGTTGTACTTTCCCAACAGCGAGGGTACTAGAAGCGAGCACTACGGGTGCTGTACCGGTTGTTTGTAGCACAATTCGGTAATTTCCATCAGGCAAGGCCTTTGGCATTTTGAAACTATATTTTTTGTTTTTTACCGACAGGGCTTTGGTGGTATAGGCAGGGGTGGTGGTGCCTTCGGCATACACTACTACCGCTACTTTTTTAACACCGGTTACTTTCCCGGTTAGGTTAATTTTTTCACCATTTTTAGCTACGGTTTTGGTAGTAATGGTGCCAGAAATAATACTCACTTCCACACTACAGGTTACCTTTTTACTACCCTGACTAAAGGTATAGGCATACTCTGATTTAACTGCTGGTGTGACGGTAGCAGTTCCAGAAGTAGCCACGGTGTTTCGATCTCCATCGATAGCCTTGGTAGCATTTTTACTACTCCAGACAAGCGTGAGGGGAGTATTTTTGAGGACAGAAATTTCTTCATCAGATTTGGTTTGACCTGTCTTGCCGTCATAACTAAACGCCAAAGTACAAGTAGGTTTAGCGGTGGCAGCTTCCGCCGGCACTGCAAATGATGCAAATGAAGCGAAGAGACACAGCGCAATGGTAAAAGCAGTGCTTTTAGAAAGAGCTTGATTCATAAATTTTGAGTTAAAAGTAAAAAGTGACATACGGATAATTTTGAGCGAACAATCTAAAAGCTGAACGCAAGGCGCTCAGCTTTTAGATCATGTCTGAGAAGTATTAGTACCCTGAAACAGAATCTCCCACCACTTCGTAATCAGCTGCGGAAGTTAAAAGCAAAACGCCACTGTGCATGTGAATGCTTGGTGCAGTTGCAATTGCTGTTTTCCAATCAGCAG
>JAZKIJ010000005.1:57229-73745 GCA_040384905.1 Patescibacteria group bacterium | reverse complement strand
CTTAACATCACCATTTACGTCTACGTAGGCGTACGTAGCAGCATTTGCCATAGCGGTGAAGCCGGCAAACACAACTGCGGCAGTCACTGCGAGAGTAACAATACCAGTCATTGATTGAGTATTAGTAAACATAAGAATATAAAATTATCGCTAATAGAAACACTTTTGAACTTTGGTTAGCGTACACATACAGCGTATACGTTCCCTTCCTTTATAAGACGCTTCAGTCAGTGTATTATTACACTTTGTCATCAACAAATGACAACATTACACCACACATCTCTGACTACCCTATTTTTGCCACCATCCTTTCTTCGTAGAGTGTTCGTAATTTTTCCAAACCACGGTGTGATTGTACGGCTACTAAATTTTTGGTCAGCCCTGTTTCAACAGCAATTTCTGACAATGAAAAATCATCAATGTATCGCAAACTAATAATTTTTTGATACGCCACCGGAAGCGTTTCAATTAAGGATACCGCAGCCTGCCCATCAAGTTGATTAATCGTGCGCTCGAGCACATCCTCTTCTATTTCAAAACCATTTTCAATCAGTACATCGAGCGATACACTTTTTTTCTTGCGGTACTCATCAATGATAAGACAATTTAATACATGGTACAAAAATGGCTTCATGAGATTAATTTTTCCCGCCTTCACCATATACACCCACGTCTTTAAAAAAGTATCTTGCACTAAATCATCGCACGTACCGCTATCACTTACTTTAAAACGAGCGTGTTTAAGTAACCCCTGTTCAAATTCAGTATGAGCGCTCGATAATACGTTCTGCAGTTGTATCGTTTCTTTTGATAGGTTCATACGTAATACATACCAGCGCAATAAAAAGTTGACAATATATGGTAACATATAAACTGTACGCTGTTTGGGGCATGATTGCAATGACTTTCATCCTCATACGGCGTAGGTAGAAGGATGTTATATATTTAATTTTTCGACCTATGTCTACATACAACGCTTCTAGTACAAAACCCATTTATCACGGCACACAAATTGTCTGGTACATTTTAGGTATTATCGAGGTGTTATTAGGGTTGCGCTTTATACTAAAATTACTCGGCGCAAATCCACTCGCTACGTTTACTGATATTATTTATTCCATTACCAGTATCTTTGTGAGTCCCTTTGTTTCAGTCTTTAGAACGAGTTACCCTGCTGGTACCGCGTTTGAATGGACAACGTTGCTCGCTATGTTCATTTACTACTTACTCGCCTACGGTATTCTAAAATTACTGCTTATGGGCCAAGACGTGTCTACCGTTGAAGCGGCTGATCGTCTCCACCAACAAGAATAATTACTATACCCTTGTATATTTACATTGGATTAAAATGGCATACACTTAGATCATTATTTATTAATGTGAATATATGAAAGATGTGGCAGATTGGCGTCAAAACAAAAAATCTCGACTCATTATAATTATTGGTTTACTACTACTCGTGGTAGCAATCGGATTTTTCTTTGAAAAGACTCGGTTGTTCATGATTGGTATCGGCGTAGTATTACTGGTCGCTTTAGGACTTGAGGCGAGTAACACTGATGTTGATTTGGGCAGACTGGTGGAAACTGGTTCCCTCTCAGAATCAATGATTAAACGTGACGAGAATGGCAAAGCCTTATATGGAGCAACTTGTGAAGAAAATGTCTACAATTGTAGTAACTTTACAACGCAACCAGAAGCCCAGGAAGTCTACGATACCTGTACCTCAGCCGAGAATCGTGACCGTCATGGCTTGGATCGAGATGGTGACGGCATCGCCTGCCAAAGCCTCCCTGCCGGCTCTTAATCAATAAGTTCGAGGTCTCGCCTCGAACTTATGACGTAGTAGCACACTAAAAGGCCTCAGGATTTATTCTGAGGTTTTTTAGTGTGGTACGATGCAAGGATATGGAATCAAAACGGATGATTTACTTCGGGATGTTTATTGGTGGTTTAATTGGCGGGTACGTACCAAGCCTGTTATGGGATGCGGGAGCATTTTCGATGAGTGCTCTCATCGGTAACGCTCTCGGAGCACTAATTGGGATTTATATCACCTTTAAACTCGCTCACTAACTCATTAATCTTGACGAACCAAACATTGCGTATCTTGACCGACCAAAAACTAACACCAGCACGTCTCTATACACAGCTACAGTCAGACTTCTATTTTTCCTACATGGTAAAATAGTCTTATATGGCAAACAACACATTCAATGTAGATTTTGACTTACCAGAAGTCGCGAGTAGTGCTCCAACTAAACCGCGGATACACATGGCAAGTGAATCTGTCTGTGTCAGTTGCGAAGGCTAACAAGAAAAACCGGTCTAAGGACTGGTTTTTTCTTAAATCACATCAACACCAGTAAAAATAATCTAAAACATAAGCTGATATACTTTCATCATATGTCTATCATCAGAATTTTAGGATTGGGGTATGCAGCTATGTTTTTCTTTGTGGCGTTTATGGGCTACATTCCAGCCTTTCTTGACGATCAAGGCAATCTATTTGGTTTATTCACCTTGGATATGTATGACAATACCCTTCATGCAACTTCTGGAGTTTGGGCATTGATTGCAGCCTTAATTTCTAACAAACAAATCATTTTATATTTTAAAATATTTGGTTCTGTTTATTTCCTCGACAGTATTATTGGGCTATATGCCGGTAATTCGTTTCTAGATTTTGGTATTTTTATTTACGGGATGGCTGATAATTCATTTTTACTCAATTTCTTTCTTAATGTACCGCACGTATTTATAGGTGGAATAGCCATGTTTTTTGGATTTTATCTGAGTCGCAAAACCTGGGCCACCAAAGCCCGTTAACATTCCCCCATGATACTGCGCACTACAGCGTCCCTATGTTGGATCTATAGTACTGTTATAGTAGCTCTAGTTACTCCAACCACAGTCGTATATGGCCATACGCTAAGCCCTGCGATAGTGTCATATTTAACAGAGGAAGAACCTATACTTGATACTTCCCCCACTGAAGCAAGCGCAACTAATTCTGACCCCCGAAACTTTTCTAGAACCTTATCAACTTTTCCAGAGTGGTATATCGTTTACAGTGCACAGGAATACAGTGATTTAATGTCTCGTGGTGGTAGACCAAGTCAATTCCCCTATTTTAGCGCTATAAGACAGTACTGGGAGGCTCTTGATAGTATCAAAGACTCACTTAACGGCACTGAGATTGATCCAGAGTCATTATCGGTCTTACAAGTTATTGGTGTGAGTTTTACCATTGAATATGGATTAATTGGAATATATGAAAAAACGATAGGAAGAATATTTGAATGGTTGCATTTTAATACCAAAACAGCTGAAGACTTCACGACCGATAGTATTGCTCGCAAATACAGCGAATCACTTTTGCAAACGCCCTGGTACGAATTTCCTTATGCATCAGCTATCACCCAATTATGGCAGGAGTGGGATTGGAGCAGTCTAAGCCCGCGAGGACTTGAACGAAGAATTATTTTCACACTAGGGTATCACCTGAAAGGTGCCTACGCTGCACTTTTAGGAAAAGTGACGGAAGCAAATTTTGGCTACGTAGGCTCTACCACCAGTGTTGTTGTGAACTCTATTAATCCAGAAACATTATCTGCAATACAAAACATAACTTCAGTCCAAGCAACGAGTTCAGAAATCTATGCCCTTGCTCCACGGTATAGGGCATTTACTCCCGCTGCTCAACAAATTGCAGAGGATGGAGCAAACTTTAGTGCAATTCAAGATAATGTTGAAATATTAATCAGCTTCGTTGCTCCACAACCAAATGTGTGTTTATTACCTGGTCAGACAGTTTTTATATTGCCAATACTTACCCATGATAACGATGCCCGCTATGGTCAATTAATTAAAGTCTCCAATCTTAGTCAGGCCCTCAGACAACTTACCCAATGTGGAATTACCATCGAACACATTTACGATTATTAAATGCTTATCGCTTCCGATTTACCATATCGGTTATACCATGTATTACCCAGCAATTCTTGAGGATCGTAGACTCGTTTTTTAGCAAAAAATTCATCGATTGTCGGATACGCGGTTTTAAGTTGGAGCGGTGTGTAGTGTAATTGATACGGCAAAAAGAATCTGCCACCTACTGCCGTAGAGGCATCAATTAATAACTGTGTCACCCGCTTCATTTTTATATCTGCCTCGGGAGTTGTCTTTTGATTAATATAAAGTACAACCGAAAAAGCTTCTTCAGGTGCATACGTTAGATACCCACGTTCGGCATTTACTACTCGGATTGAAGCGTTTAAGAGATTCACTTCCTCCTCCACCATTATCGTTCGCAGTGTATCGATAAATGCAACCAGATTATCTCGTGGGATAAAATATTCATGGAGAATATCAGTTTCTTTTTTGAGTGAATTATATAAATACGGTACAGAATCATGCATAGGTTCGTTTCGACTTACCAAGCACGCCTCCCCGCTGCTTTGAGCCGCATTTCTACTAATTGAACATGATTCCATTTTTGGCTCAATATATTTCTCACCCCACCACCGAAGCGTTTGCCAGGCTCCACCATATTTAGATACATTCATTAACAAACGTCGTAGCTTAACTCCTGACACTTCTCCTAAGGGCGGTATATCAGCCAAAGCCACATCTTCATCTGACTTTTCATAAATGTACATAATTCCCTCTTTTAAAAACGATTCTCCGGGAGCTGTGCTTAAATGCGTATACATTAATCCGATATTATCGTTTTGATTAATATCTGTAAAACGCGCTGGAAAATCTTGATACGAAATAATTTCTCGACGTGATGTATATAATTCATTTGGAACCAACTTTAGTTCAGCCTCAAGAATAACTGCGGATAGTCCATAACCACCCACCACCATTTCATAGAGATCAGTATTTTCCGTTCTGCTTACGGTCTTGATGGTACCGTCTGGCAACATTACTTTTAATGAATTAATTGAATTTTCAACGGCACCTGAACGATGATCCATTCCATGGGCATTTACCGATATTGAACCACCGACTGAAAACACATCAGTTGATTGCATGGACATTATAGCAAATTGGGGATGAATGACTTTTTGAATCTCATGCCACGTTGCGCCTGCCCTTACGATAACTGTTGATGAAGTAGCGTTTAGTGTTATGGCATTAAAACTTGTCATATCGAGGACTAAGGCACCTTTAGCAAATGCTTGACCACCCATACTGTGTTTAACACCCGCCACTGACACTTGTAAATCACGAGTAGCTGCATACGCAAGAGCATTTGCAACATCTTCCTCGGAGGTTATTTTTACAACACCATAAACCGCTGTCTCATCAAGACAACTAGCATCATTTAAATAACCACCACGTCTAAACCAAGCAATGGTTGACTCATCTGCAGGAGCAATTTGTAAATTTGTACCATCGGCCTCATCAGGAAATAGTGGATTACAGTCTTTATCTTCACCTGGCTCTTCGGTTAAATACCAAACTTTGTAGGAAATAAAAATAAAAATTACTCCAGCTGCTAATACAAGGAGGTTCCTCCGAGAATACACATCAATTAATTTCATATACAAAGTATAGCCCATCGGACATCGTCAACTTAGTTTTAATCACATTAGCGCGCAAACAAGATTTCTAGTACCATACGGAATATGCCAGAACTCCCCGAAGTCGAGACCGTCCGGTTACAACTACTCCATAAACTACGCGGTAAAACCATTTCTGGCGTTACGGTGTACCATCCTAAAACTACCGCCGGTGATACACAATTTTCCAAAAAAATAGTTGGCCTGACCATTGATCACATTGACCGAGTTGGTAAGTTGCTTATATTTTGTTTTGCCAAACAACCCGATACATTTATGCTGGGACACCTCAAAATGACCGGACAGTTTTTCTTTGTTGATACTAAAGGTGCAGTCATCGGAGGTGGACATTCAATGTCTGATGGTGATGGGTCAGGGTTTCCCCACAAACACTCGCGCCTGGCGATACATTTTGGCACGAGTGGCACAATGTATTTTAATGACATGCGCTTATTTGGCTATCTTAAAATTGTAAACAACGAGGAACTAGAAAAGATACAAGAAAAATATGGGCCAGAGCCAATTCATAGTGAGTTTGATACAACGTGGTTCACTACTGCGCTTAAACGCAGAAAAACTCCTATCAAAGCTGCCTTACTCAATCAGTCTTTTGTAGCCGGACTCGGTAACATCTACGTTGACGAAGCCCTCTGGCGAGCCAAAATAGCCCCTACTCGCCTCGCCAATACACTGACTAACAACGAAGCTAAATTGCTCGCCCAAGCAGCGGGAGACGTCATGAATGAATCAATCAAAGTTGGCGGCACGACCTTCAAACACTTTATTGATAGCAACGGAAACGTCGGTAACTTTACCGAGTACCTGCAAGTTTTTGGCAAACAAGGCACCCCCTGCCCCCGGTGTAAAACCCTCATTATTAAAATCCGCTGTGCTGGCCGTGGTACCCACTACTGCCCTACTTGTCAAAAATAACCAAGGAGGAGGTCTTGCCTCCTCCTTCACCAATTTGTGGTGTAACACTGATTACAGTTAATGAAGTGCCTGGTAAGACGTAGAGGAGATTAGTAAATCCCCCCAGTCTTATGACTTGGGGGGATGATTATTATATTTGGTGCAGTGTCTTGGTTTGAACTTGCTTGGGTGGCATGGTGTCTGTTGCATCAAAGTATTCAGGCAAAACTGTAACCAGCCACATCCCTACTACAAACATAATCATGAAAAAGTACATGAAATGGACTGCCCCGCTTGAAACATTTATTAAACTGAAGTTTGTTACGAGCAGCGATGCGGAAAGAATGACTGCCATAGAAAGGAGCGCAGACCGCATAATCCACTTGAATTCACGCAAGCGGTTTTTGCCAGTTTTTGTATCTGACTCCCAGCAACGTCGTGCAAATTGTCGCCTCCGACAACTTACGACACAGAGTGCAACTCCAAAAAATCCGTTTACAAATCCATCTTGAATAAAAAGAGAAACGATTACTAACACAGAGCCTAGATAGACACATATCGTGCCGAGATGGACAGCATCACGATTGATGTGGATTTCACACCACCACGATAGGGGGTTAAAAACATAATCCATTAGCACATCATCGATGATCCTGAAAGGATTAGGTACAGTGGTCATGGCGCACTCCTGGAACAATTTCTAAACGATACTCTACCCTGGAATAGATTAATTGCAATATACTCGCTCTCGTCCAGCAATATATCAACCAATAAAATAAGGACGACCTGGCATGTGCCGGGGTCGCCCTTATCGTTATGAAGTGGTAGCTTCTTCGCAGTTGATGATGGTGGGTGTTGAGGTCCCCGTCATCATACCCATGATTTTGGCGGCGCCATTGAGTCGCGCTGCTTCCTCACAGCTGATATGCCCTTCCGGACATGAGGCCTGTGCTGACGCTGTCAGAATTGCCAACGTCAGGGAAGTACTTAGGAACAATTTCACGTGTCATCTCCCTTATAGATGGTATGGGGAGTATACCATTTTTTCCAAAATATTTAGTTAAGGGTTTCCAAGAGCTTTTTCATGGTTTCTAACTCAGTGGTTTGCGTCGTTTTGATATTCGTTGAAAGTGTTTTTAGTTCTTCATGGACGAGGTGTGGGGTCACGTCATTTGACATCGTAATGGCCATTTCATGATGCATAATCATGTCGCTCAAAAATGCTTTATCAAGTTCCGCTCCCGAGAGACTGCGCACATCACGCATCATGGCTTCATAGTTACCTTCGGGTTTATAGTCAGCACCATACCAGTCTTTAAACATAGTTTTCATACTATCTACCTCTACCTGTTGCGTGGTAATAATATTTTGGGCCAAGGCTCTGATTTCTGGCGTGGTTCCGCCACGCACTAATACTTCCTGGGCGCTTTTTATCGCCTCTTCGTGATGCGGAATCATTTCGGTAATAAATTCCCGTTCGCTCTCTACACGGTTACCTTCCATTGCCATACCAGAATGGTCCATACCAGAGTGATCCATCCCCATTTCATCACGATGTTCCATCATTCCCATTTTATCTTCATGCTTTTCGCGATTACCTCCTCGCCCTCCATCACCGAGTGAGGTAACAGCCATGCCTACAAGTAAACCAACTATACCCGCTCCCACTGCAATCATCGTAACTTGGTTTTTATCCATATATTGTAATTATACTCTTACTACGCACAGTTCAATAGAAAAATTTCAAAGTAAAACCTTCCATTCGAATGGAAGGTTTTACTTTGAACAATATTTTAAAAGAGTGTGAGACTCCCTCAAACTAGGCTCAGTATTTTAAATTAATACCGTCGCGTGATTGTTACTGATTTCCAGGGTACCTCCGGCAGTTTCAAAAGTCTGCGTAGCACCTCCTTCGGCTATTACCGTAATCACTCCCGGTTTTAACACCGAAATAAGCGCCGTGTGGTCCGCCAAAATAGTCATCTCCCCTTCTGTCCCTGGCACCGTCACTGAAATAACCGGACCATCAAAGACCGACGCATCAACTTTAGAGATAGAGAGTTGTAATAGTTTTGCCATAATTTAATTTTTATTTTTATCGACTAATACTATTAGCAGACAAGATGAGGTTAGATAGTATTAGATACAAGGCGAGTGATGAAAAATATTGTGAGGTGTGCTTTTTGCACATTGAACAAAATTTTATATCACTCAACGCAGTAGATGATGCTAAATCACCTCATCGATTGAACCCTTCATGTAGAAAGCCTGTTCAGACTTTTCGTCGTGCTTCCCATCCAAAATCTCTCCAAAGCCGCGAATGGTGTCAGCGAGGGTTACATATTTACCAGGCGCTCCGGTAAATACTTCCGCTACACTAAATGGCTGACTCATAAAGCGTTGAATTTTTCGCGCGCGATATACGGTAGTCTTATCATCTTCAGAAAGTTCTTCGATACCAAGAATCGCAATAATGTCTTGGAGATCTTTATATCGTTGCAATACCAATTTTACTCCTTGCGCTACGCGGTAGTGCTCTTCGCCGACAATCATCGGATCTAGCGCACTTGAGTTACTTTCAAGGGGGTCAATCGCTGGGTAAATACCGAGACTAGCGAGCTGTCGAGACAGTGACACGGTTGAGTCGAGGTGTGAGAAGGTTGTAGCAGGTGCCGGGTCAGTCAAGTCGTCAGCCGGCACGTACACTGCTTGAATTGAGGTAATAGAACCTTTCTTCGTTGAAGTAATTCGTTCCTGCATCTTACCCATTTCTTCGGCGAGCGTTGGCTGGTACCCTACCGCTGATGATACGCGACCAAGGAGTGACGACACTTCCTGACCAGCTTGAGTAAATCGAAACACGTTATCCATAAAGAACAGTACGTCTTTTCCACCTTCATCACGCAACGCTTCAGCCATGGTGAGACCCGTGAGTCCTACGCGAGCACGAGCGCCCGGCACTTCGTTCATCTGTCCAAATACCAAGGCGGTTTTATCAAGCACGCCTGAGTCTTTCATTTCGTGGTACAAGTCATTTCCTTCACGTACACGTTCTCCTACTCCAGCAAACACTGAATACCCACCGTGCTCTGAAGCTACGTTGTGAATTAATTCCTGGATGAGTACAGTCTTTCCTACTCCTGCTCCTCCGAATAGACCTACCTTTCCTCCTTTAATAAACGGAGCGAGTAAGTCTACCGACTTGATACCAGTTTCAAATACTTCCGTAGTAGTTGACTGTTCAGTAAAGGCTGGTGCTTCTTGGTGAATACCACGCACGGTTGCGTTTGCAATCTCCCCTTTTCCATCAAGCGTTTTCCCAAGTACGTTAAAGAGTCGTCCGAGTGACTGCACTCCTACCGGTACAGAAATAGCATTCCCCGTATCCACCACAGACATACCGCGAGTGAGGCCTTGAGTATCTTCCATCGCAATCGCGCGCACGCGATCGAGACCGACGTGTTGTGCTACTTCAAGGGTGATAGTGCCTCCATCTTCGGTAGCAACCGTAAGGGCATTCAAAAGAGCGGGCACACCTGACGTGAAGTGTACGTCCACAATCGGACCGATGATTTGCGTTATTGTTCCTGTGTTCATAATAATTTTGATAATTGTTTTAATAATGACTCAGTACCACTGAGTAGTGAAAGTCTAAATTTTAGATACTCACTACTTAAAAGTACTTATGATTTTAACGTCTTGTCTGACAAACTTATGATGGGTCTGATATTGAATCAAGAGACTCAGGACCAAAACCCCCGTGAGTAACATTATAGATACCGGCTGTTACCAGACCTAGGATTAAACCCACAAGGACATACATACCTATGGACTTTTCATTACTTTTATTTATCAAAGCTCTAATAAATAGAATTATAAAAATCGTAGGCGGTAAATATAGAATTGTGTAGATATACAAAGTATTAAAATTACTAGACACTCCAACCAAATCAAAAACTACATACCAAATTAATAGCAAAGTTGCATACAGTACAGTAAATAGACATATTAACTTTAATGTAGTTTTCATAGATTAAGATTGATTTTAACGTCTTGTCTGACGTTCCAAAGAATTTAACTTATAAATTCTTGAGATGGCTTTAGTTGCGCGAAAGACAAAGAAAATAATGCGAGCCGTACTTTCTGTACGGTGAGTTTTATTTTACTGAAGTCTGACAAAGCAAATGAAGTCATATCGAGGATTTATTTCATTGCTTCCATACCGCCGGTTATCTCCGCTACTTCGGCTGTGATTGCTGCTTGACGGGCTTTGTTGTATTTAAGCGTCAAGAACTTGGTTACCTCCTTACTCTTATCAGTGGCGTTTTTCATTGCTACCATTCGAGCACTATGTTCTGACGCCTTACTTTCCAACAACGCGTGATAGACCACCACTTGTACTAATTGTGGAATCAAGATATTTAATACTGCTTCGGCTGAGGGTTCAATGGTGTAGGTTTCTTGTGCGGTGGCTTGAGACTCTACGGGAATTTTCGCCCCGGCGCGTGGTTTGATACCCTCCATAATGGTCATAATTTCTGCAGTATCAAGTGGCAATACCTGACGCTTCACTGGCTCTTGTTCAAAGGTAGAGAGGAAGTTTTGATACACTACGTCAACACCAGTATAGGTACCTTGCGTAAAATGAGTTACAGCGAGCGATGAAATTTCAGACACTTCGGCTAGCGAAATATCATCCGAAACATTCGTGTGCTCATAGAGCACTTTGAGATTTTGTCTTTGGGCGTACTCGCTTGCCTTGCGACCAATACACACCACATCTGTTTCTGGATGAGCCAGTACCGTATGATCTACTCGTTTTAAAACCGCACTGTTTACACTCCCGGCTAACCCTTTGTCACTGGTAACAATAATCAGCAACCGTCGTCCCCGTTCGCGTTTTTGTGCGAGCGGATGAGCCAGTCCTTCATGTGAATCTGCGAGTCGAGAAAGGATTCGCATGGCCGTACGAACATACGGACGGCTTTCAAACGCACGCATCTGACTCTTGCGCATTTTTACCGCCGACACCGCCTCCATCGCCTTGGTAACTTTACCGGTTTTCTTGGTGGAGATTATTTTGTTTTTAATTTGTTTGAGTGCCATGAGAGGATATTGAAGATGGAATATTGAAGAGAGAAAATATTACGCAATATACAAGTTACTATTTGCTTCTTTGAAATCTACAATTGATTTGTCGAGATCAGCTTTTAGTTCGTCCGAGAGGGCGCGCGTACTTTCTACCGCATCAAGCGTCGCTTTTCGATCTCGTTCAATAAAGGCTTGGTACGCATCTTCAATAGCGCGTACATTTTTTGGATCAGCGCCGTCAAAGAGGCCGGTGTTGGCGCCGTAAATTGAAATCACTTGTTTGTAGAACGGCATTGGGTTGTTTTGCGTTTGCTTCAACATCTCGACATACTTGCGACCACTATCAATACGCGCTTTGGTATCAGCATCCAGGTCAGATGCAAATTGCATAAAGGCTTCGAGTTCTCGGAATTGTGCGAGTTCAAGACGAATCTTTCCAGCTACGGCTTTCATCGCTTTGGTTTGCGCACTTGAACCTACACGTGATACCGAGATACCAACGTTAAGCGCTGGACGAATTCCTTTGTTGAACAAATCAGTCTCGAGGAAAATCTGACCATCGGTAATAGAAATTACGTTGGTTGGAATGTACGCTGATACGTCACCTTCTTGCGTTTCAATAATCGGCAAAGCGGTAATAGATCCCCCTCCCAATTCAGCTGACAACTTTGCTGATCGTTCGAGCAAACGTGAGTGCAAGTAAAAGATGTCTCCCGGATATGCTTCACGTCCTGGTGGACGACGGAGCAAGAGGGACATTTGTCGGTACGCGACCGCGTGCTTACTTAAGTCGTCGAGAATAATAACCACGTCGCGCCCTTGCTCCATAAAGTATTCACCAATCGCCATTCCGGTAAACGGAGCAAGGAAAAGTAGTGGTGAGGCTTCAGACGCACTTGTTGCGATAATCGTTGTGTATTCCATCGCACCGGCTTTTTCAAGCTGGGCCATGATGTTCGCTGTTTTAGAACGCTTCTGTCCAATCGCTACGTAAATACAGATTGGTCGTTTTTCTTTTGGTTCGTACTTTTGGTTGATGATGGTATCAATCGCAATGGTTGTCTTTCCGGTACCGCGGTCACCAATAATGAGTTCGCGTTGTCCACGTCCGATGGGAATCATCGCGTCAATCGCTTTAATTCCCGTGTGAATCGGTTCATTTACTGACGATCGATCCATTACACCGTAGGCTACGCGTTCAATCGGCATATTCTTGTCTGTCGTAATTGCACCTTTACCGTCAATCATTTCACCCAACGCATTAACAACACGACCGACAATACCGTCACCTACGGGTACTGAAAGCAAGGTGTTCGTACGAAACACGGTCATCCCTTCACGAATGCCCGCACTTTCACCCAAGACCACCACCTTCACCACATCCTCTTCAAGGTTTAATACCAAACCATACAGCACAGTCGTTTGCTTGAGCGCAGTTTCAAGCGTTGCTCCTTCACCGACACCAAAGACAACCATCTCCATCATCCGAGCACTCGTCAGGCCGGTGATTTCAATGATTCCGTCAGAGACTGCAGTCACTACCCCCATTTCTTTGGGAGCAACAGCCACGTCTAGGGCTTCAATTTCTTTTTTAATGCGATCAATAATAGTGGTGCTCATAGTGGTTTTGATAATAATTAGGCGGTAATAATGGATTGGTATAATTCTCGTAACTTTGTTTGGTAACTTTGATCAAGCTGTTTACTTTTGTACGTTGCTATAAGCCCGCCAATAATATTTGGATTATAGGACACTCGATAGTCAGCATCTGAAGCTCCGAGCTGTGCTAGGGCATTTTTAATCGCAGCATCCGTCACTGCGCCTTCGCGTGCGAGCACTACCGTGGGCACTTCAGTTGCGAGAGCTGCTTCTAACTGTGTCATTACCGTATTCAAGATGGAACCGTGTAATTTTAGATGACCTCGTGTTGCCAGCACCTTTTTAAGGTTTGCTAAAACTGTCTCAATCGGTTGCCCGGCTTGAATAAGTTCTAACACTGCGTGAACGTAGGTATCTTTCATAAATTATTAAGCACTCTTTTGAGTGAGGATTTTTTCGGCTGCAAGAATCGCAGTTTTTGCAATCTCGGCCGCACTATCACGTTCGGCTTGAATTTTTAATTGCTCAGCCTTTACTGCCGCTTCTGCAATCACCGCTGCTGCGTCAGTTTGCGCTTTGGCGAGAATGTCGCTTGCCGTCGCGTCAGCCGCCACTTTAGCGCGCGCATTCACCGCTGCCGCTTCACTGTGGGCGTCAGTTAAAATTACTTTTTTCTCTGCATCGGCTGAGGCTTTAGCAGCTGCTGCGGCTTCAGCATCTTTGATACCCTGTACGATTTTCTCCTCGCGACTGGCTAAGAGATTCAAAATCGGGTTGTACAAGAAGTACACCAAGGCCACCATCAAAATCCCGAAGTTGATGATTTGAACCAGGATTAATTTCCCGTCGATGCCAAAGGCTTTTACTATATCTTCCATAGTGCTGAGAGAACGCTCAATGCAATATCATCCAATCTTCTTTGTCGTACTGCAAGAAATTGTTTTCACCGTACAAAAAGTACGCTTCAAACTATTTCTTTTGTACTTCGCGAATCTTAGACAATCTTGCAATGAGCTTAACTAATAAAGAGAGTGTAAATTAAACTTTTACCCGACATTGTATTTTATTCTAAGCAAATACAACACGGGAGTAATTTTCGCCAAATTGGATGAAATGCAAGGCGCTAGAGAAAAAGTTGGTGAGGTGTGCTTACTGCACATTGAACTAACTTTTATCTCGCGGCAACGCAGCAGTTCGCCAATTTCGCGGAAATTACGCGAATTTGATTACGAATGCAACTACAAGTGCAAAAATCGCAAGCGCTTCTACGAACGCTACACCGATAAACATTGTTGCTTGGATCTTTGGAGCTGCTTCTGGGTTACGTCCGATAGCTTCAAGCGCTTTTGACACGAGCATACCGATACCGATAGCTGGACCAAATACACCGATAGCGGCGGCAAAGGCCATCGCGATAGCTTTCATTGATTCAAGATTTAGTTCTGCAATTTGCAAGGCAATTTCTCCTTCCATACATTATATAATTATTTTTTTATAAATCTTCTAGCGTGTTACCAAACAGCTACGAGCTACGTCCTATACATTGATGTATGTACGGAACTCGTGACTATCTACTAATGTGGCGCTTCGACAGCAAGCTTAATAAAGAACAAGGTCAAAATCGCAAACACAAAGGCCTGGATGAATCCCACAAATAATTCAAACGCCACCAGTGGCACCGGCACAATGTACGGGACAAAAAACATCACCACCACCAAGAGCGTTTTCCCTGCAAAAATATTTCCAAATAACCGGAACGAGAACGAAATCAGACGTGCCAATTCAGAAATTAATTCAATAATTCCAATCACAAACCCCAGCGGTGATTTGAAATTGATAAACTTGCCGGTGTATTTAAACAACCCAATAGCGAGCACTCCCGCGAGTTCAATGGTGAAAAACGCCACAATCGCAAAAGCAATGGTGATGTTTAAGTCAGTCGCCGCTGGATATAACAAGGGTGTAAAGTGTTCAGCTCCATCATGTACTTCATAGAGTCCAATTGAAGTTACTCCGGGCAACAACCCGACCCAATTGAGCGCCAACACAAACAAAAAAATCGTCATGATGACCGGAAAATATTTCCGCGCCATGCTTTTACTTTCAAGCACATCACTCATATAGTCATATACCCCACCAATCATGAGCTCAAACACACTCTGTAATTTACCGGGCACGGTCGCAATTTTAGCTTTAACCATAAAGGCCAACCCAATCAAGATAGCCATCGTAAGCCAGGTGGTGAGCATGGTGGCGGTAATCGGTACACCAAGGAACTCTCCCACAATATAGGGAGCGAGTTTAACATGAATGCCGCCTTCAGCAGCGTACGCAGTAGCAATTCCGAGCATAAAAATCAACGTTTTTGCAACTTTTGCAGTCGCGCCCGCATCATACCAGAGAAACGCTGATAATCAAAGCCTAATATTGTGGGGAGAAATTACAACACTATTGACTTTATTAATATTAATGATATTATTTTAAAAATAAGTTCCCCCCTGTCAGAAAGATCAGCAAATGCCCTCTATACAATATGTTCTTATCCTCATCGCGAGCGTGTTCACAACGATAACTGTGCGTTTACTGGCAGAAGGATACATCATCACTGGCTCCATCACCGCTGGGATGCCTGTTGCCATGGTAATTAGTGCAATTTTTATTGCCCGCAAGGTCTAGATGTCACAAGACAGCATGGCCCCTATACATATTGTGGGGGTCATTTTTTATGTTAATTTTTTTCTAATATTTTTTTGGTTTCCACCTTATACAACTCCACCGCCGGCTGAGAAAACGCATCAACACCAAATAATCGCCCTAGGTACATTATTTCCATCATTTTAAATTGCATAAAGGCACCAAGTTCAAAAGGGGTCAGATCGTCAAAAACAATTTCCATAAATGGCAATGCCTGATTATTGTAGGCGGTTTTAGTCCCTTGTAATATAGCCTCCATTATCTCGGCGGTAGTTTTACCTGCTATCATCGGAGCCAGGTCAGGAAAAACGCGTTCGGCGGGACTAGTGTGAGGATGTGCTGTTACATTTGCATGTATAAAGGTAGTCAATGTTCTTGCCGGACCACCAAGATATAATTGCGCGACCGAATGAAGATCAGTTGAACCTACTGACACGGTAGGAACAAACCCAACCCGTGCCGTATCACCTTCACCTTGAACTGCCTTTCCCAAACTCTCTCCTAGTAATTGGCGGTACCATTTACCAAGTGACTCCAATTCGGGATTAAACACAAAGGTGTCGTGCACCATTTGTCCGTGCTGATAACACTGATAGGCCACTAACGCCGACTGTGCAGCTGGGTTAACCATAATGTCAGGATTTAAACTC
>JAZKIJ010000005.1:26681-57219 GCA_040384905.1 Patescibacteria group bacterium | reverse complement strand
AGCGATGTCAGCTAAAATTGCATTGGGTAAAATTCCTAAAGCCGCTAAGGGAAATAGACCCACGGCAGTAAACATTGAAAATCGTCCACCGATAATTGGCGGCAAGGTTAGTACCGCAATACCTTTTGTTTGCGCAGTATCGGCAAAAACAGAACCTTCGTCGGTAATCACGACCACCCGCTCGAGGACTTCACTTCCCCATTTCTGGGTAGCCATCTCAATAATTATTTCAGTATTGGCAATAGTTTCAGTGGTACCTCCAGATTTACTGATACTAACGATTAAAATTTCAGCAGACGTACTGGCTTCAGTAATAATAGTCTGTGCCTCGTGGAGACGCGCATCATTAATCGTATCAATACAAAGCAGAGTTCGCGAAGCAAACATTTCTCGAGGCAGTGCTTCGTACACTGCTTTGGTGCCGAGATTTGATCCACCGATACCAACCAGAAAAACATACCGCAACTCATCGGTTACTTTTTCTGCAATTAAATTTTCAACCTTCATCAAAATGTCCTCATCAAAGGGTACATTAATAGATGATTCGGGAACTGAGTAATCACCCATTTCGGCTACTTCCTTTAACGTTTCAATATAGGGGGCCAGTAGTAGCCCCGGTATCGGCAACAAATTTTGATTAATCGATTTACAATGTTCAAGAGAAAATTTCATAGTACTAAATACATACTATCATAATCATCATCTCCACTAAACACACCGGTGTATGACTTATGTACTTAGGCTAACCCCGGAAAGAAATCTTTTTTAATCTGACGTTGAGGAACCCCCAAACTGCGCAATGCTTTTTGCGTTGCATTTACCATTGGAGGCGGACCGGAGATATACCAAAATCGTTCAGCGTAGTCTGGAGTGTTTCGTTTTACAATATCAGCCGAAAAGAATCCCGTTTCGTATTCTGATGAAGCTGGTTCCTTGGCTAAGACGTAGACTGTTTTAGCGAGAATTTTTTTACTCAACGTAGCAAAAAATTCTCCGTACGCCACTTCAGTGGCCGTATTGTTACAATAAAACAAAATGATGTCGCGATGCGCGTTGGTTTGCGCGAGTTGCGCTAAGTGACTTCGAAATGGAGTGATTCCAATTCCTCCGGCAACCAGGGCAATTTTTTTATCGTGAGCTTTCGGTAAAACAAAGTCCCCCGCTAACTGACTCGCGATAATCGTTGACCCGGGCTTGAGTGCCATCAGTGTCTTTTTAAATGAACTTGATTCAATTGGCACCTTAAGGGCGAGACGTAACGTATCTTCTTCGGGGGCTGAGGCAATGGTGAAATAGCGACGGATGCCACGACTATCAGCGTTGTCGTGCGGTAACATCCATTCCAAATATTGGCCGGCAGTATAGTTAAAACCGACTGGTTTTTCAAAAGTGTACTCGTATGTTTGTTGTGCGATACCTTGAATAGACAGGAGTTTTAAAAATAGTTTTCGGCGTAATGTGGTTGGATAGACTGCGAGATTCCCTACCAGCAACGCTAACTCTGGTGTCATGGTAACAATCGGTTTAAGGAAACCGGTGTTTGATAAAAACCCTACTAATACCCCGTACATCATCTGGGTCTTTTTGGTGGGTGGCATAGTGAACGGCTCGGTCAACATAAAGAAGCCTAAAAACAATGAAGGGTAGGAAATAAAATACAACGGCCATGATTCCGTGAGAATACTTCCAAAGCGATACTCTTCAAATAAAAATACCAAGAAACCAGTTACAAAAAATGCGGCCATTAATTCCCACTTCCGAATTTTTGTCACTACTATGGCTCCGGTAATAATAAGTGGCAGTACGAGCCAAGGGGTAGCTACCCACCAGGTGGCTGCTCCGTAGCCTGAAAGTGCTAGTACAAACACCCCCAACGCTGCCGCGTTAACGAGATGTTGCTTCCGATACACGAGCACATATTTAGATAGAATGGCGATAAAAACCGTTCCAGCTAACACGACATAATCTAAAAATACTATTCCGGGAGTAATGAGAAAAAATAAAATCAAACCAGTAATAATCGATGAGTGATGATTGGCAGTAATGCCACGAAGCTTAGCGAAAGCAACACTAGATACATACGCTACTGCGACCGCTACGACTAATGACACTACTTGACTCACCACACCATAGGCCACTAATCCGAACGCACCAAACGCAATTGATATAAAAGCAAGCGCACCAAGCATGTACACCACGAGAATATACATAGCCGTTGCATCAATCAGTGCATGCATCGTATGCCAGGGATGTTTTATTGTTTCAATCATTGTTCGATTATATCATCCGAAAATTTGAAACACGAAACCAAACCACGTATACTACTGGTTGAAAATTTAACATTGTAACTTTTACTACCCTATGCCCATCATTTTGATTATCGTCGGAGTCGTAGCAGCCTTAGGATTAGGGAGTTTTGTCTTTTTATCAAAACCGCAAGAAGAAGTTATTCCCGAGGCTCCGGTAGCACGCGTTGAAGATAGTACCGCGAGCGACACCCCCGCTGTTACTACCCCAACCGAGACTCCAACACCCGATACTAGTTCTGCCCCAGCGACCGCACCCGCAAATAACCCCAGCACCGCTCCTTCCACTCCTCTTGTGGCCACTACTCCTACTCCTGCTGCCGTAGTAACTCCGGCATCCACGTATAAAAATGGTACCTACACTGTTACCTCATCATATGTTGCACCGTCTCGCACCACTCATAATGTCACTACTACGATCAAATTAGTTAATGATGTTGTCACCGAAGCCCGAGTTAATTTCACCGGTGAAGAAATTGAAACGTCATCTCAATATCAAAGTCGATTCTCACAAAGTTACCAAAGTGAAGTCGTAGGGAAAAAACTTGATAGCATTTCTTTGAGTCGTGTTGGTGGAGCCTCTCTCACAACGGGTGCGTTTAATGCAGGCTTAGCGCAAGTCAAAGCAAACGCTCGTTAATTAAACTGACATGAAGCCGTCAGTTACGCTTACCCATGACGCGCTTGGGACTCGATTTTATATAGAAATTTTTGATGAAGTCCCCCCTTCACTTTGTGAACGTCTCACGTACGACACGGGACAATTGCTCGCGCAGTTTGAAGCGCGTTATTCACGCTTTAAATCCGATTCATTGGTGAGTATCCTCAACCGAGACCGAGTCCTTACCAATCCCGATGCTGAATGCATCGATATTTTAAAATATGGACAAACCCTCACCAAGCGAACCGGTGGGCGGTTTAACATGTTGCTCGGTAAAACGCTTGAAGCACGTGGGTACGACCCCACGTATTCATTTATTCCAATCAAGCAAGAGGAAAATGAATCTACTCTTCCCGACCCATTAACTAATCTACACATAACTGATTCGGCCATTACCCTTCACAACGGCCAGCTTGATCTGGGTGGATTTGGTAAAGGGTACGTCATTGATATACTAGCCCAGCTTTTACGAGACACCTATCACCTACAATATTTTATTATTAATGGTGGAGGTGACATATACGCCACCAGTCAACACGGTGAACCGTTTACCATTTACCTTGAACACCCATTAGAAGCAGAGACCTATCTTGGCGCCACGGAAATCTTGAACCAAGGATTTGCCGCGAGTAGCCCTCATAAACGGAGCTGGGTTTATAACAACACTACCTACCATCACATTATAAACACCACTCAAGATTCACTTTCAAAACAAACACTAGCGGATGCGAGCTTCCTCATTGCTGATTCTTGTGTAGAGGCCGATGCCTTTGCCACAATTGCCTTGATGCTCGAAACAACCGATTTACCGCTCTTTGCCGAGGAACATACATTAGCCTACGCTACATTTACTGCCCCATCGACACTCATCCACAATGAGGCGTTTATTGTACAGACAATATAAGAAGCGTATGATACGTGACATATGATACTCAGTAATCGCAGACACATTATGGCAGGAGTAGGCGGGTTTTTGCTGGCACTTTTTCTCGGGTATATTTTTATTCCCGCCAAAACAACTCATCCAATAGGTACGAGCTTTGACACCGAGGTGCACGTTCATGGAGATTTTAGAATGTATATTAATGACGATCGAATTCGTTTTACTGAAGACAAATACCAATCTTCCGTTGAGCATACCAACCATGTGTCCTTGCATTTTCATGACGGCAATGATGAAGTCATCCACCGCCACGCAGACGGAGTAACGTTGACTGATTTTTTCACATCATTAGGCATGACCCTCACCAATGAATGTGTCGCTATGGATTCCGGTACTGAATATTGCACCAACGACTCCGAAACGTTACTGCTTATCGTTAACGGTGAGCGTGTTACTAATGTAGAGGAGTATATATTTTCCGAAGAGGATCGAATATTGCTCTACTACGGAGATGCTACTAACCCAAACATCAAAGATTACGTAGCAGGTATTACTGACCTCTCGTGTATGTATTCTGGCACCTGCCCGGAACGCGGAACACCCCCTACCGAAAGTTGCGGTCTCACCTGCGAAGTAGCGGATATCGCCGCCCATCCCCAAAACCTACTTCACACCATCAAAGATTTCTTTACCGGACATTAATTTTCCAAGGTTTCTTTTAGAGCTGGCACTAACGCTTGGTACCAGTATGCATATCCCATAGCGCTTGGATGCAAACCATCAATAGCTAAATATGTTTTAGGTTCTTTAAGAAATACATCATCCTCTGGCTCTTGAAACAAATCTACGTACGTTACCGCTTCCGATTTCGCAACTTCAATAAACATTTCTCTAAATTGCCGGGTGATACGTTCGTACTCACCCGCTTTTTTGGTTCCTGCAAAAGCCGCTGCAGCGCCTACATTGCCACTACTAATCATCACCACTGATTCACTACGGAGTTTTGCTTCCCCATACAGCTGTGATAATTCGTCACGTACGACATCTAAATCTCTTTTTTGCAAAATATCATTACCTCCAATTTGTAACAATATAAGTTTGTATTTTGGTTCTTGAGGTAAGGTTTTAATTTTCACTAATGCCTCACCAATCGTGCGACCATTTTTACTTTCGTTATTAATGGTGTATTGAGGATACTGTGCCCCCAGTAATCCCGCGACGCTATATTTTCCATTTCCTGCTCCCGTCCCGTACCCAGTACTATCACCCAGGACTAAAATGCTCGCGGGATTACTACCCATACCTAGTTGCTCATAAGGTCGCACTTCGACAATCAACCAAATCGTTTTAGCTAATCTAAGCATCCCCGTAAACCACGCGAGAATAAACAGTATAAAAATCAAAAGTCGCATGTACTAAGAGTACCATAACAATTGCAGTGTTCAGAACCCAAATATAATCCCTGTAAACTAGCCTGCGTGCGCGCAGGACCGGGCTAGTTTGCATGCAGTAGTTGTGCCCGCCGGCACGCAATATGTTGATTTATAAAGCTCTAATCTAATAGGATTATAGCTTTATAAATAGACATGTAAGACTTTGTCCACTCAATCGTCTAAGGGTTCGGAGAGGAGAAAAAAGTACCAAAGAAGCTTGTTGAAACAATCGAAAGGGGCTTAAATGCCTATGTTCAGAATGATAGCGATTTGCGCACTAGCGCTGGCACACACCAGCCCTACCATAGCGAGCGAATCGCTGGCAGCTGAAGGGAAAGAAGTGGAGCAAATGATTGCTCAGTACTTCCCTGACAAATATTCCACCATGGTGGCCATTGCCTCCTGTGAATCTACGGGACTCGTTCATCGCGAGTCTGATGGTTCGTTGATTAAAAATCATGGTGGTGGTTCCGCACGCGGTGTTTTTCAGGTTCTCATGAGGGTGCATGCACCTGAAATGAAAAAGATGGGTCTCGATCCCAACAATGATGATGACTACATGACCTATGTACGCCATCTCACCAAGGAATACGGGCTCTCTCCCTGGAACGCCAGCAAGAAGTGCTGGAAAAACAAACTACACAAATACAAAAAACCAGTCTTGCTCGCTATGAGCTAAAGCATTCCCGTAAAGCTTCGGGACAACGGGCCACATTCCTCATTGAGTGAGAGTGGCCCGTTTTTTATATATAAAAAGTTCGAGGTCTCGCCTCGAACTTCATCCTTATGAATGTTTGCTATACTGTACACCTATGAAGACTACACTTCCTACCAAAGATGAAGCCAGGGCATTACTAACAGAACATGTTGCGGACACATACCAGCAATTTCATGCGCAGATGGTTGGGCGCGCTGTAGAAGGATATGCTGAAAAATTAGGCGAGGATACCCATCTCTGGTGGCTCACTGGTTATTTACATGATATTGATTATGACCAACACCCTGCCCTTCACCCCGGACCATCACTTGATTGGTTTAAATTGTGGGGTTATCCACCAGAACTCATTCACGCTGTCGAAGCTCATGCGATTGGTTTTAATGGCTTTACGCAAAAGCCCGAAACACCACTTGCTTACGCACTGCTAGCCTGTGACGAAATTTGTGGTATTTTCTACGCCTACCAAAAATTAAACCCGGTACCGTGGGGAGAAATAAAAGCCAGCTCTATTAAAAAGAAATTCAACGAACCAAAATTTGCACCAGGAATTAATCGAGAACATATCACCAGTGCAATCAGTGGATTTGGTATTACGCTTGAAGAACACATTAGTAATCTCATTGCCTTTTTATCAACCCTTCCTAACCCTGAACCAAAGTCCGAGGTGTAACCTCGACTTTAAAAATTTGTATGGCTCGAGAATTTAGTCAGCGTGTGTACGACCTGGCTCTCTCTATCCCGGAAGGTAGGGTTACGACTTATGGGGCGATAGCCAAAGCAGCTGGTGGTGGTTCGATGGCGGCGCGAAGCATTAGTAGTATTTTAGGTAAAGCTCCCAACCCGAAAGCCATTCCCTGGCATCGTATTGTGTACGCTGGTGGCAAAGTGTGGATGAGCCCACAGTACGAAGCAGCCCGTTTAAAATTATATAAACGAGAAGGTATTACCATTAACGACCGCGGCTACATCATTGATTTTGAAGAACATTTTTTTGATTTTTCAGAACTGAATTAAAAAGAAAGAAGGAGGAGGCAAGATCTCCTCTAGAGGAGGTCTTGCCTCCTCCTTGGGTCTGTTATACAACCTCAAATTGAGCAGTGGCTAACTTGTGGCCGTTAATTTGTATAGTTACGGTGTGGGTTCCAGCATTAAGGTTAAAGGTTGTTGAGTCAGCTTTAAGTAGGTGATTTTTTTGTATCACGATTGTCTCCCCCTCTTTAACGAATACTTTCTTAATCTTAAAAACTTTGGGTTTAGTGCCACCATTCTTTTTTACAAAATCTACTACATAATCAATCATAAGATTTTGTGCCGTAGTCGCGGTCACGGTAAATGAAAATAGTAGTTTGTCACCTTTCTGCACCCTTGGAAGCACGGTCAAATTAGAAACATCAGGTAAAACATGATGACTATATCCCAACAAAGCGAGTGCTTCCGTATCCCCTTTCTTTACCAATGTTCGCAGTGCGTGCCGAGTAATCCAATCAAGCTCGGCTGGTTTTTGCTTTTTTTGTCTATGCCAACGTGTGAGTGTCGACACTATTAATGGTGCATCTTTCTTACTAATATCATTTAAGTGATTGGCAACCGATCGGGTGACATATCGTGTCGGGTCAGCATGAAGTATATCTAAGTAACGCAGAGGCACGGTGTATTCAAGCGTTAATTTCTTAGACCACGGCAAACTTGGCCGAGTACTCTCACTTACCAATCGTCTCACATGGTAATTTTTGTCAGTCACCCACAAATCATATTGTGCTAATGTTTCAGTGGGGAAATTATTCAAAAATGCACGCATTGCATCTTCCATCGAAAACCGCATCGTTATTTGCTTTAACGTTGCCAGTGATTGTTTGAGATATTTTTTGGTGCAGCCATTTTGCACGACGTATTCCCCCAGGGGAGCAAAAATGAACCTGCCAAAATCATCATCAGTTTTATTAGGGTCTAATGGCGACGGGAGTGCACGAACAATTAACTTCATGGCATCACCTGGGTCGCTTGGTAAATGGCGAGCGAGGACTTCGGTAATCCAAACAATACGCGCCTTTAGTTCTAACTCCGGGAACTTCCCCACTACTTCATTTACAAACTTTTTTTTATTGAAAGTAGCATCTACCGCGACAAACAAATCCGCTAAATACGTAACGGTATCTTTATTAAACAAATGATCTTTTAAAGAAAATCTTTCTTTCATAGGTAGTATGGTTTGAGGCAAACATGGTGAGTGTTTGCCTCAGAAAATTTCAGAGAATGGATGTACCGTAGGGCAAGACTTCAAACCCAATGTGTTCAATCGGACCTCGGTGTCGTGGCTGGCGAATATTGACCACCACACCACCTTTCGTGATGCCGGCAGAAATGCTGTGCAGTTCTTCCGGTGAAGCTTGGTCTATAGCTTCTTGCATCACCGCGACAATTTGCTTCAGTTCCTCCGTTGTATAGCCAATATCACCTGAGCCATCGTATGTAGCCATGATTTCCATCCTCTTACAAAACCGTATTTGATTGTAGCATAGTATAAATTTGACGCAAAAGGGTTTCCATGTTATTCTCTTAGCACCTTAAGATTCTCGTGTAGGGCATCTTATGTGGCAGTAGAAGATTTTTGTGGCTATCTCTGCCACCCCCCTTCGATTGAATTACAAACCTGCACAACTTCGAAGAACTTACCTAAACGGTGAATGAAGAAACGAGCGTAGCGACTATTCTGAATTTATGTCCCGATTTTTCCTCCTCGGGAAAATCGCTGGACCGCATATTCTGTTTTTCTGCACAATCTCATTTCAACACTGTACTCGTTTATCTAAGTCCCTTTGAGATAAATACAATTTTTATGGATTCATCAACAAGCCGACCTAGTCGGAAACCAGCTTTTTCTAGTCGTCCCCGCTCAGGCGGAGCGGCTACGGGAGGAGCGCGACGATTTAGTAGTTCTGGAAGTCGCGGTGAAAGTGCCTCAGGCGGTCGTTCAAATGAACGTCGTTCATACTCAGCTCCCTCAGCAGACCGCTCAGGTGGTGGACGTAGTTTTTCTAGTCCAGCACAACGTTCTGGCCGACGTCCTTTCTCAAGTGGCAGTGGTCGTGGATCATCTGCTCGTTCAGGTGGTGGACGTGGGGGTCGCAAAATGCAAACGTTTGACGTTTCAAAATACATCAACCTTAACCCGGTAGACACCAGTGCTACGGAAGAAGTGTATAAAGCGACTCACACATTCAAGACATTTGGTCTCGAACAACCACTCGTTACAACAATTACCAACATGGGACTTACTATCCCTTCACCAATTCAAGATCAAATCATCCCGCACATTATGGATGGTCGTGATGTTGTTGGGTTAGCCCAAACAGGTACTGGTAAAACAGCTGCTTTCCTAATTCCTACCATCAACAAAACCCTCAAGCAATACAGTCGTCAGACATTGATTCTTGCTCCAACTCGCGAACTCGCGATTCAAGTTGAACAAGAACTAAAGCGTCTGACTGAAAAGATGAAAATCTTTTCTACTGTCTGTGTAGGAGGAATGAACATCCGTCCACAAATTATGGGCCTTAAGCGTCAAAACCATTTTATTATTGGTACACCAGGACGCGTACAGGATTTAATTGACCGTGGTCACATCAAGCCGGCCGGTTTCTCAACTATCATCTTAGATGAAGCTGACCGAATGCTCGACATGGGATTCATCCACGACATGCGCGCTATTCTTAAAGACGTACCTGACCCACACGAAACATTATTCTTCTCTGCGACTATGTCTGACACAGTGAAGGGATTGATTCATGAATTCATGAATGACCCCATTACCATTTCAGTACGCAAAAAGGATATTACCGGCAGTATCACCCAAGACGTTGTGTACTACGAACCCCACACAAAGTTTGACACACTCACTGCCCTCATTAAAAAAGCTGATTTCACTCGTGTCATTATCTTTGGAGCAATGAAGCACAGTGTAGAAAAGTTATCTCAAGAACTTTCACGCGCTGGTATCAAATCAGACGCCATTCACGGAAACAAGAGTCACCCACAACGACAACGCGCTCTCCAGAACTTCAAGACAGGTCGCGTGCAAGTATTGGTGGCAACCGACGTAGCCGCACGTGGTATTCACGTTGACGACGTCTCACACGTCATTAACTACGACCTACCAAATGCCTACGAAGATTATGTTCACCGGATTGGGCGGACTGGACGGGCAGATAAGAAAGGGATGGCACTTACATTCGTAACTAAATAGAGACGGTCTCCAGAATTTGCACATCGCGTTGTTGCGCAACGGAAAATGAACAGTTCACCGTACATAAGTACGGCTCATGTACATTTCCTTGCGCGCCTAGCGCTGCACTAAATTCTGAAAACCTTTCTGGAAGTGACACTAAAAATAACCTCCCTCAGGGGAGGTTATTTTTTATGTACAAATTGAAAAAATATGGTACTCTTTTGGGAATATGAAATTTCTAATTTTAGCGCTCGCTGGCTTTGTACTCTTGATGATTGTTAATTCATTTTTAGGTGGAACTCCAGTCTAATTTCTTTTTGTGATTTATCTTATTTCGCTGTTTCTTATTCTGTGCTCGGCCACGTTCTCGGGTTTGACGTTGGCGTATTTTTCGCTTGATATTGCCTCACTACGAAGACGAGCAAACGCCGGTGACCCGCAAGCATTGGCTATCTACCCTCTGCGTGCGAGGGGCAATCTTTTACTCACTACCCTACTACTTGGTAACGTTACGGTGAATACAATATTGTCGGTGTTCTTAGGTTCGCTTGTTAGTGGAGTGTTTGCCAGTTTCCTTGCTACTGCACTTATTTTCCTTTTCGGAGAAATTGGGCCACAGGCTTTGTTTTCACGACATGCCTTAGCGTTTGGAAGCAAACTAGCTCCTCTCACCAGCTTTTTACTTTTTATAGCATATCCAATCGCCTTTCCCGTAGCCTATTCTCTTGATCGTCTCTTGGGACATGCAACGCCTTCAATGTACTCCAAGCATGAAATCATGCAGATTATTTCTGAACACGAAGAATCAGAACATAGCCCCATTGATGCTGATGAGGAACGTATCGTGCATGGCGCCTTACAGTTTTCCCACCTCCAGGTTCGGGAGGTTATGACACCTATTGAAAAGGTGGCAATGTTTGATGAGAATCAAAAATTAACCAATACTTTTTTTGAAGAAGTGTCTGAACTAGGGTACTCCCGCTTCCCCGTTTACAGTGGTAACAATAAAAATATTGTGGGGGTATTATTCACCAAAGATCTTTTAACTGAAGACGAGGATATTTCTATCAAACAAACAGAAGATGCCTTTGAGTCAGATATCATGCGTATCCGTCCGAGCGCATACCTCGATACGGTACTTGCCCGGATGCTCAAGAAAAAACAACATCTCGCCATTGTTGAAAAAAATTCTGGCGAAGCCATTGGTGTAATTTCGCTTGAGGACATTATTGAAGAGATAATTCAAAGTGAAATTGAAGACGAAGAAGACGCCGAAAACTGAGCCAACAAGCGAAGCGCCTATGGCGAAATTCGTTCCCAATTTACCCCTTATTCCTAGGGTAAATTGCTGGAACTGGGTATGTATTCAATATTCATCAATCTGCAATACTTGATTTTTTCCATAATCTATGGTATTATACTGCTCGGTAAGTGCGGCACGAACGCTCGCACGCCAGATTGAGGGATCAGATGAAGATTATCGCAGCAGCAGTTCTTTCACTTTTCGTCGGTAACCAAGGCATCGCTCAAGAGCTTTGCACGTGCACCGACCAGAACTTTACCTTCACCACCGAAAATCCCGACCATGAAATATACATGGAGGAATACCTTTGGGAAGTGAAATCATGTTCAGGTTCAAAGGTGATTGTGAACTTGATCGGTGAGGACAGTCCTATCCTCGATTCGTATTCTCTGGACGAGGACGGCAACCAAAAATTGTACTATGAAGGACGATGGATTCGTTACGACGAGTTCAATCCCATCTGTCAGGATATTCCAACATCCTGAATTTGGAATCTAACACAAAGGAGCTGGCATTCATTTGTCCGGCTCTTTCTTTTTTATGATAGAGTACCATTATGCAAAAGTATGTCGTGTTAGAAAAAGGCGTGGGACAAACACCGCTTGAATGTGCTGAGTTATGGCGGGCGGCTCATACTGAATATAAGGGTATACCACTAGCGTACGCGGGACGGCTTGATCCGATGGCCTCGGGGAAACTCCTTGTACTCATTGGAGATGAATGTAAAGTCCAAGAGCGATACCATCACCTCGATAAGGAATATGAATTCTCTGTTTTATTTGGTGTATCATCTGATACCGCCGATGTATTAGGTAGACTGACCATAGCCCTCAAAGTACCATCAGTTTTAAAGTCTAAACTTTCACTCATCGTTAAAAAATTAATTGGAAACGTTACTCTCCCCTACCCTCACTTTTCATCTAAAACCGTACAAGGCAAACCACTGCATGTCTGGACACTTGAAGGCCGACTGAACGAAATCACTATCCCAACCAAAGAATCAACCATCTACTCTCTCAAGGTCGTAAAGATTGAATCAAAAAACCGGGCGGTAATTTATGATGAAGTGAGCACTAAAATTGAATCTATTACTCCCGTAACAGACCCGAGCAAAGCCCTCGGCAACGACTTCAGACGAGTTGACGTTCGCAAAGATTGGAAGCTCTTTCTAGAAACCGGCAAACCAACTGACCAATTCAATATCGCTACTTTCACCTGCATAGCCAGCTCCGGCACCTACATGCGTACACTGAGTGAAGTAATAGCCAAAGAAGCCAGCACCACCGGCCTCGCCTATCACATAAAGCGAACAAAAATCGGAACCTATCAAAAGCTGCCTTTAGGTGTAGGCTACTGGAAAAAGATTTACAAATAATTTTTTCATTTTTTCGTTTGTTTAAGTAATCAATTATTGTTTCAAAAGTGCTTTAGATACTAGGTGAAAAAGCGTGGGACGCTTTCGCAAGAGGTTGCCAGATATTTTTGTAAAAAATACCGACAACCTAAACAGCTTCTGTAAGAAGCGCGAGAAAAATATGAGCCGTACTTTTTGTACGGTGAAGAATATTTAGCGAAATGCAACGCCGTAGATGAAGTGCATTTGGAAAAATTTTCGTATACGTAAGTTATCGAATCACGTTCATAAAATCGATAAGCTGCTAGGCGCGACCGAGCGAGCGTATGAGGCGTACGTCTGTACGGTGAAAAGCGAGCGACCGAGCAACAACGCAGATTGCGATTTTTGGACGTGCCTCTATTTAAATGAGATCAACTTCTTAAGATATGAGTCTACGGTTAGAACATACTCGGCATGACTCCAAATTAGTGGCGACGTCGAAAGATGCTCTCTCGTATGCGGATGCATCTGCTCTGAAAGAGTCCCGGTTGATGACGCGTGTGAGGCGGTCCATTCTAACAACTCGAGCGCTGGTTTTAAATCAGCTACTTTTTTAGCGTTAACTATATAGTACTGAGCAATCCACAACGTACAAATCACCCACGGATTGGGACTTCCGGCTTCTTGCATCGTGTAGTAGCGATCATGCTGGTACCGGACAAAGCCTTTACTACTACCTTCAACTTGTAATACCTTTTCAATCGTTTTAAGCGAAGTTTTGACAAGAGCATCATCTGATTCGAGAACTCCAAAAAATACTACCCCGTGGAAACTACTGACATCAATCGTGCGGTCAAATACTAATTCCCCATCCTCAGTGTGCGTGACGTGCTTCACAAACATTTTGATATCAGGATCATACAACACACCCACAATCGCTTTTTGCATACGTTCCGCTACGGCCAAACAGGTTCGAGCGTCATTTTCTTTTCCAAGTAAACTCGCAAACCGGACAGCGGCCATTAGTCCGCCATAGACCGATGAAGCAGTGTAGGTTGAGGTACCATACTTTTCTTCCCACAAATCAAAAGATGCGGATGGTAAGCCCGTTAAAGGCTCGATGTAGTCACACAGGAACTTGGCCGCCGGCTCAATAAAAGAATTGTAATGCGCTTCAATAAATTCTAAATTTTTGGTGAGCTCATAGTGCCGCCACAACATAAATAACACACTAGCCGTTTCATCTTCTTGAATTGGTAGGAAAGCTTTTCCATGTTGGAGCCACGGGTGCCAGGAACTACCCAAACTACCATCGGTTAAATACTTATGCATCAAATACCCAGCGGGTTCTTGGCACCGTGCCATAAAGGCAAAGAATCGTTCTGCGACTTCACTGTATCCAACGGCATCAAGGGCGTGCGCTACCAAGGCGCCATCACGAGGCCAGACGTAACTATAGGTATCGCGTCCATGGTGCAACATGTCCGTATCTGAACTCGCAATAATTCCTCCGCGGTTGTCAGTATGAACCCGGATAATTGCCAAAGACCGTCGGTAGAGGGTTTGCAAATCCTGCCCGAGCATTGAAATATCCCGTCCATTTTTATTAAGCCAGGCTTTCCAGTAGGCGTCCGTTGCTTGTCTGAGTCTATCAGGGGTTTCCTCAATCACCATCGCATCAAGCGTATGTACAGCCGGAATAGAACGACCACACGCAATCCAGTAGGAAATATCAGAGCTCGCACCTGCTTCCAGCTGACAGGTAAACCCGAGCACAGAATCGACTGATCCGTGTTCAATTGGGTTTCGCTCAAGGATACCGTCATGGGCGTCATGCCACGCTCCGTCACGCCCTTCAATACCAAACAACCCAATGGTGTAATCTGTAAATTGTTTGCCGTTATGGGTGGCGTTTATTAAAAAGGTATCTTCACCTTTGTAGTGAATTATTGCTCCCACCCGTGGATCGTAAAAAGCAGTGTCGCCCCGTCTAGATTCATCTATCCGAAATTGCTGGGCGAGATATAGTTTAATTTCTTGTGGTTCATTCGACGTGTTCGTCACGGTAAACTGACGAATAAATACATCGTGTTCATTATGGACGGCGTCACGACTCGATAGTGTTACACCTAAACCTTCATGAACAGCGGTAAAATTACCCAAGACACTATCTCCGACTGCTCCGATAGTAATGTCCCACTGGGGGTCATCGAGCCAGGAAATAACTCCCTCTACATACACACCAATGCGGTGCACAAAAATACCACTCGCTCCACTGACGTGATTAGTTTGCCCGACGTACGGCCAATACAAATCACGTACTTGCCCGCGGTAGTCCATACCGACCAGCATGTTTCCGTTCCCTAGAGTAAGTGCGCGCGCCATAGTTAGTAGGAGTACTTCTTGAGGTGTTTCACCACTACCGCTTGAGCTGTTTTAGCGGTCTTGCACGTCCGTAAATCTACTGCACAATCCGCATCACCCAACACATCATCAACCCAGTTAGCAAAATCGTGTCGTCCATTATTAGTATGGTATTTGTACACAGCTGCATCCATTCCCCGCAAGGCTCCTGCCAAAGCCACTAGTGTATTTAAAATCTGTCCATCGTTCATCCAAAAAGAATTGTGACTGGAGGCCACGACGAGTGTTTTGAGAGCTGGGGCTGTACTGGTTTTTTTGGCTACCGTTTTAGGAGCAGCTACTTTTTTTACCGCCGGCTTTACTGGTTTTGTTATCACTTTTTTAGCAACCGCTTTTTTAGGAGCGGCCTTGGCCACTTTTTTTACCGCTACTTTTTTTGTTGTTGTTTTCATATTAAAGAACTAATTATTTACGATGGAACATTGACCAGATCTTCCCTCCTATAACCGACCGTCGCAACCATGATTCTAATCTCATCTTGAGGGTGAACTGTACGGTAACCAACTCAATTGGTGGCGTCGGTTTTTGATTGACCGTCATTATCGTTTGCGCTACCTCCTCTTTTACTTTTATTTTTTTGGCTTGCTCAAGTTTTTTAGCCCGAACTTTTGCGACTCTCGCTGCTACTCTTAATTGTAAATCAGAAAGCGCATTCATAAAGGCGATATACGCGTCATATGGGGATTGGTACGGACTGAAGTACGCGTGCACATCGCCGTCGTTTGACCACTTGGTACACATGTAATAAAAGTGATCGGAGGTTTGGAGCTTCCGCCAAATTTCAGTCAGTTCCTTATCATTAATTTCCATAATGTCAGCTTCAAGCGCATAAATTTTTCCAAGCGCGTCACGTTGAATATCGTTCCCCGTCCACGCAGTGAGATCGCGATCCGTATCCGCCCAGGTCAACACATCAGGTACATCATACTCACCCGTTGATGAATAACTTTGAATGGTTTCCGTTGGGGTTTTAAAACTAGTATCAGGGTGTTTGAGAATATTCGCGGGTAACGCGCGCAAGAAATTAAAAATTCCGGTATCTTCCCATTGGTGTTCACCAAAGGTTTCGTAGTCCATAAAAAGATTAACGGTCTCGCCATTCCCATGGTGGGCATGGACCCAGTCAGCAAACGTCTCGGCTTGGAGGGGAAAACTTTCCCATGCCTGGTTACCAAACCGAAACGCTACGTCATCCGAAAGCTTATAGTTTTTAAGCAGTACCTTAATTTTGTCACAGCCTTTTGGTGAATACACGTAATTTGGACTGCGCCATCCGAGATACTTATCCCAACCTTCAGCCATAATGCCTAGGTAGCCATTGTCTTCACACCATTTGGCTAAGTCATTTCGATACGACAATTCAGTATTGCGAAATACGCGGGGCGTGACGCCAAATAACGATTTGATGCGTTTTTTATGTTTATCTACCTGACGCTCAAATTCGGGCACTGAGTAAAAGAACGCCAGCGAGTGGTGGTAGGTGTCAGCCAAAATTTCTACCCGCCCGGTAGCCACCAGTTCTTGAAACGATTCTAATACGTCAGGCGCATAGGCTTCAAACTGATCAAGAGCAGTCCCGGAGAATGACAGTGCAAATCGAAATTCTGGATGTGTATCAAGCAGTTCTTTTAAGATTTTATTAGTGGGACGATATGATTTATTCGCAACCTTATCAATAATGCGACGATTGTTTAAATCAGTTTCACTATTGTCATTAAAATATTCCGTGTCGTTGCCAATATCAAAAACTCGATACTGCTTAACGCGGTATGGTTGATGCACGTGAAAGTAAGGGCAGACGGATAACATAACTAGGCAGAAATAAACGACACAAGATTTTTATAGAGGGCAACTACTTTTTTGGCTGCTTCACGCCACGACAAACGATTAATTTCCACGCGACCCTCTTTGGTTAGTTGGGCTCGCAATACATCATACCGCATTGCCGCCAAAATGTGATTAGCCATACCATCCACATCCCAAAAATCAACTTTGAGCACATGAGTCAATACTTCTGCTACTCCCGATTGTTTAGAAATGAGTGACGGCGTGCCGTGTTGCATTGCTTCCAGTGGCACCAAACCAAATCTGCCGATTGATACATCCGGTCTCGCTCATCTTCCCAGAGTGCACCGGCAAAAATTACATGCCCAGATAACCCTGACTCGCCAACCTGTCTGATGATTTGGTTTTGCATGTCACCCCAGCCAGAAATCACAAACACCACATTCGGATCAACATCAACCACACGTCTGGCGGCCCGTACGAAATAGTCGACGCCTTTTTGAATAGTAATTCGTCCGTGATACAAAACAATTTTTTTACCCTGAGCTTTAAGTTCACGTAGCGTGGGTTCATGCACCGGTGGCACAAACGTATCACACCCATTATGGACGACCGTAACTTTATTAGGTTCAATACGGTGCTTTTCAATAATGATGCGTCGCGTAAATTCACTCACTGCTACCACGGAATCAGCGGCGTTAAAGGCATCTTGTTCAATCCGGAAAATTTCTGGGTCAACATTGTTACTGGCCGCTTGATCAAATGACGTAGCGTGTACGTGCAATATCAGTGGTTTGCCACTCACTTTTTTTGCTGCTACTCCGGCGAGATAGGAGCTCCAGTCATGAGCATGAATAATATCAAACTGATGCGTGCGCGCGATATGCGCCGCTTGCAACGCAAAGAGATGCACTTCGTCAATCATTGACCGAGTAGTAAACCGTGGAGTACCGTCACTATGGTAGCCAATAATACTGGTCACCTGGCTTTGACCGCTATGATAGGGGGCAATTGCAGACTGCACTTCAATCACCGTTGTCATCCGTTCGGCACCTGCAAAAACAAATTTCGGAGTGCCGATTGTCTCTTGTTTCTTAGGCAATACAAAGATTACTTCGATCCCTTCATGAAATAGTTCCCGGGTTAATCCATGGCAAGCTACGCCAAGACCACCGTTTCGTGACGGTGGGAAATCCCAGCCAAAAGTGAGTACTTTCATGGCAAAAAGTCGGCAAACATTGAGTTTATTTGCTTACCAAGCCATCATAACACGGTACTTTTTAGCGCCTGGTTCTAATACACCTTTAGCTGTGCATAGGTCCTAAATTTTTGATCGACCTTCATAAAACAAGTACAATTCAAGGCAGACAAGGAAAATTTTGCGAGCCGTATTTTTATACGGTGAGCAATATTTTACCGCAGTCTAACGAAGAAGTGTGCTGTTTTTGGAGGTCAGCCCTAAGATTGACGATACAAGTACTATCTGCTACAATCGTTCAACTATGTCACAAGATTTACTCGTAAAGTTGGTTTCAGCCGGAAACGCTAAAGGCGTTGGTAAAGGCCACGTTTACTACACTCGTTTTAACAATAAGGTAAAGAAAGATCCAAGTAAGAAGTACGAAACCAAAAAGTTCAACCCAATCGCCAAAGAACACACAGTCTATAAACAAAAGAAGTAACAAAAAAACCGCCAGTTGGCGGTTTTTTTGTTACTTTACAATACATAAATAAACAGTACCATACGGATAGATCGTTCAATCAGGAGGCGCGCATGTTATTTATAACATCAGAACCATATACCCTCTATACAAATTGGCGTAAATTTCGCTTCCCATACCGAATAGGAATACCTTCTCTATCAGGCCAAATGAGAATCTGGAGATACCACGAACCGCTTACAGGTGGTTTACCAGACACATTGGATGTATTTGCAGTAAATAGCAAGCTGGCTTGTTTAGGAAATATTTCTACCTATCCAATTGACCGGATTGATGTAGCCAATATTGAGTGTGACATACTTGAAGCTCAGCTAGCTTCTGGTTATACAAATGAGCAAAAAGGTATTTGGGACGGCTTCGAAAAAGCCTTGTCTCGAAGTTTCTGCTTACAGGTCAAGCTTTAACAAAGACCGCGGCACTCTCGTGCCGCGGTCTAAATAATTTTTATTTTAATTTAGAGTCCTTACTTCCATCGTACTCCCCCTTCGTAGCGAGAGAATTCATCTTACACACATGAAGCAGCATGCTCTGAGCTGCCTCTTGGTTCTCAGGCTTCCCTTCCCAGGCCATAAGGAACGGTTCTTCAATGGCGCGTGAATATGAAAATGTAATGGGCCATGGTTGTTCACCTAGTTTGGCGATGGCGTTGAGGTTCTCGGTCGCTCGCTTTGGGGTCTGTCCACCAGACAAGAATACAATTCCACCCACCGCGTACGGGACTGACATGTGGAAGGTGCGCAAGGTTGCGTTAGCAATTTCTTCAGGTGTTGATGGTTGAGGGTACATATCTCCCGCAAGCACCATGGAGGATTTTAGAATCAACCCTTCTAAATCTACGTTATACCGCATCATGGCCTGGAATAATATTTGAATAGCTCGCGTGGTCACTGTTTCGGCACGGACAATATCGTGTGAACCAGCAAAGATAACTTCCGGTTCGAGCATTGGCACAATGCCACATCGTTGCGCAATCTGAGCATATCGAGCCATCATCACCGCATTTACTTCAAGACATTGATCGGTAGGAATGGTGTCGTCAATTGACACAACCATCCGCCACTTAGCAAACCGGGCACCCAGGTCATAGTACTCTTTAAACCGGTCCTCAAGGTTATCGAGCCCTTGGGTAATAACCTCACCTTTAAACCCTTCAAAATCCTTTGTCCCGAGATCTACTTTAATGCCCGGAATAATTCCGCGTGAGATAAGTAACTCTCCAAATGGTGTCCCGTCATCAGTACCTGACTTTAAGGTTGAGTCATAGAGAATCACTCCAGAAAGATATTCTTCAATACCCGGAGCGGTAAACATCATTTCCCGAAAATCCTGTCGGTTCGCCTCTTCGTTTGGTAGATGGACCATCTCCAATCGCTTTCCTGCAGTACTATCACTTTCATCCGCTGCGAGAATTCCTTTACCGTGCGCCATTAGGGCTGCAACGGTTTCATATAATTTTGGATTTTTATTCATACTGTTAAAAGTATAACAGCCCCGCACGTAATCATGCGCGGGGCTGTGGGGATGATTATGATTCATTTCAAGCAAGTGTTCTTTGAAAGTTTCGGTGTTGGTGCAGGCTTAAGAACATTTATCAGACTTTGTTTTCTAAGAATTTCTTTCATTCCAGAAATTAAATCGTCTTGGGTCTTCCTCGGCACATTTTTCATGATCCCTCCTTTTCCCTTGTTGCTAAATTAACACAAATTTTAAAAATAACTAACTCCTAATCTTCCAACCTCGTTTAAATATCTGCGTCACCACTGTCCCTAATATTAGTACAAGTCCAACGGTAATTATAAGTCCAACAACTTGATTAGCTTCATGATAGCCAATCATTGAACCACGAATTCCATCAGCAAAATAGAAGAATGGGTTAAGCACGGTAATTTGGGCTGCTAGCGCAGGCAACATGGTAATAGAATAGAATATTCCACCCAAATACGTTAAAGGTGTAATCACAAAGGTATTAAGCATCTGTAGTTGTTCAAACCCTTCCGCCCACAACGCCACGATAATCCCTAACATCGCAAAGATGGCCGATATAGCCGCAACATAGAATATAAACATTAGTGGACTTTCCAAAGATACGGCTCCAAACAATATACCTACAATCAAAATGAGCATTGCAACAATCATTGCTCGCGCCACTGCACTTCCGACAAACCCTACGAGCATTTCGAGGTACGAAAAAGGTGTAATCAAAATCTCTTCAATCCCTCGCGTAAACTTCATAAAAAATAGAGCAGAGGAGGCACTGGAGAAACTCGCGTTAATAATTGAAAGCATGAGCACCCCCGGAAACACAAACGAGATGTATGGCACTCCCGCAAAGTTATCAATTTTTGTTCCAATCACGGTACCAAAAATAAAAATGTATAACGCTGCCGAAATAACCGGCGCCGCCAGCGTCTGAATCGAAACACGCAAGGTTCGTTTTACCTCACGACGCAACATTGTGTAGAGACCTATCCAGTTTATTGTCATACTATTTTTTATCAGCTTCGTTAATAACCGCCAAATACGCCTCTTCAATTGATTTACCGTCTTTCATAAATTCTTCTTTGGTACCTTGCGCTACAATCCGTCCATGATTAATAATCGCAATGTCTCGACAGAGATACTGAATTTCCTCTAAATAGTGCGAGGTAAGGATAATTGTTTTTCCACCTTCATTAAGTTCTTTGAGGTACGCCCATAATCCTCGCCGTTGTTCAACATCCACTCCAGCGGTTGGTTCATCGAGGATTAGCAGGTCCGGTGTATGCACGAGCGCTCGTCCCAACATCGCTCGACGTTTTAGTCCGCCTGATAATTTTTGAAACTTAACATTACGGTGTTCTTCCAAATCAAATTGGCTGATCAATTCATTAATCCGCTTCATCTTTACCTCGTGCGGAATTCCATAGTACCCACCAATAAAATCCATAAGTTCCACCGGCGTTGAAAAAATATCAACGTTAAATTCTTGCGGTGAGAGACCAACTTTAGTACGTGCCAATTTATAGTCAGCCACCACATCCACCCCATCAATGAGAATTTGGCCACTGGTAGGCTGGGCGATACCCGTAATGCAGTGAATCGTCGTCGACTTCCCCGCTCCATTGGGACCAAGCAATCCAAAAAACGCCCCCTTAGGGATAGAGAGACTTATTCCATCAACGGCAGTTTTATCATCTTTTTTCTTCCCCCCTTTGTACACCTTCACCAAATTCTTAATCTCCAACATCGGCACGTAAGTATTGTCTGACATATGTATATAATTATCACCAGTATACCAGATTTGAAAAATTAGACGTAGAAAAGGCGCATCCGATAGATGCGCCCTGCTTAAATTACCACAGATAATCACAATTTGTAATCAAAAATAGGCTCGAAATCCTCGTCATTAAACACAACTACATGTCCCTCTTTTTCGGAATTCCAATGGACGGCATGCATTCCTTTTACTCCATACCAGGTTGATGTTTGATAGTGCTCTTCAAACTTGCGCTCAACCCATTCATCAAGAACTGGTAAAATCCAGTTCTCAAATATATTGTACTCCTCTTGCCATTTCTCATGAATGGGAAACTGGTTATTGTTAAACCATGTATGCACCAAGTCTGAGGCCAGTTGGTAAGAAGGGAGTTCATGTAACAACGGACATTGTTTAAAATGCCAAGTCCAATCATGCTCACGATCAAAAGCAAATGCCCACTCCATTAGCCCAAGCAGCTCCTTGAGTTGAGCCTCGGTTGCCTCATCCTCAACTTGACCCATAATAAAGCAAGCTCGTGCGAACGGAACCATAGCAGTTGCCGCTTTGATTTCTTCAGTTTTATTCACGAAAGATCTCCTTTTGTGCGTAACTTGACGCAATGTAATCAAACTGTATTATGTCATAAATACATGAAAAATCAAGAAAAAGCGTGGCTTCTTAAGGAGAAATATCAAGGCACGGAAAGCGAAGCTTTTCACGCTGACTGTGCCCGTTTGGAGGCTGGTGTTCCCCTTGCCTTCATCATCGGCTCTATTCCGTTTCTCGATTGCACTATCTACCTCGACTCCAACCCTCTTATCCCCCGCCCCGAAACTGAGTACTGGGTAGAAAAAGCCATCACCGCCATCAGAGTGCATAGTTCGAGGCGAGACCTCGAAAGTACTACCGAAGGAGGTCTTGCCTCCTCCTTACATATTCTTGATCTTTGTGCGGGCAGTGGTGCTATTGGGGTGGCGGTGGCTAAGACTGTACCTAGTGCCCGGGTCACGTTTGCGGAACTTGACCCTGACCACCTACCTACAATTAAAAAAAATCTCACTCAAAACACTATCATATATGATAGTGAAAAATACCCACTAATCGTTAGTGATCTTTTTCAAAATATTTCACCGGTTGAAAAATTTAATTTTATTCTCACTAATCCACCATATATCGATTTGCTAGCAAATACCGTAGACGCGAATGTAGTTGAGCACGAGCCGCACCTGGCCCTCTTTGGGGGTGTGTCGGGGATGGAACTTATTTCTAAAATTATTTCACAAGCACCGCACCACCTTGATCCGTTAGGACAACTCTGGATTGAACATGAACCAGCACAGGTAGAAGCTATTGCCGTACAAGCTATCGCAAATGGCTTTACTATAATTACCCACCCTGACCAGTACGGAGTCCCTCGTTTTAGCGTGCTCACTATGGCACAATAGTAGATATGGCAAACATTCCTTCACTCTCGTTACCTCTCGATTTAATAACCAATGTTATTTTCTTAGTCGCCGTTATTATCTATGTTATTTTTACCATTGTGTTTTACTATCACTGGCAAAACTATTCAGTAGATAAATCAGCTACTATCCAAACGTATCTGGCGTATTTTGTGATTACCCTTCCCCTCCTGGCCCTGATGGGATTAAGTGTGTTAATTATTTAAAATTGTATGTTATTTGAAAAAATACAACTTGAACCAGATGAATTGGTAATTAAAACGGTACGTAAACACTGGTTTGTAATTACCGTAGAGTTACTCGTTATAGTCCTTTTTGGGTTAATGCCGGTATTTGGATTAATGATTGCCTTAGCTTTACCGCCGGAATTACTGATTATAAATTTTCTTGAAACGCAGACGCCCATAATTATTTTTGGATTATCTGCCTGGTTACTGATGAGTGCCATGGCCACTGCAACCGCCTGGACACATTACTATCTTGATCTCTGGGTAATTACCGACAGACGGATTATTGTGATTGATCAGGTAAATTATTTTAGTCGTAAAGTGAGTAATTTTAGATTAGAACGATTGCAAGATATTAAAGTCTCTATCACCGGATTAATTCCTACCTTACTTAACTATGGTACGGTTCGCGCCCAAACCGCCTCTGCCGCAGAGAGCAACTTTGAAAGCCGTTTCCTTCCTGATCCACGAGAACTCCAGGCACTCATTCAAACCGCGATGGATGAACGACTCCAAAAACTCGGAAATAATGTTCCTTTGGCTGATTAATTTAAAAATAATTCCACTAGTATAAATCTGCAGGGAAACTATATTTTACTTGCCATTTAAGCCTTCCTCCCCTACAATCAATCCATTATGACTGACAAAACTCAACCAACTGATTCATACAAAGGGGTACGCGACTTCTACCCAGAAGACATGGCGGTCCAACGGTACATTTTTGATGTCTGGAGCCAAACAGCTGAAAGTTTTGGCTTTGAACGGTACGACGCGTCGGTACTTGAACCATCTGATTTGTACAAAGCGAAAGGTGCAGAAAACGAAGAAATGGTGAATGAACAAACATACACCTTTATTGACCGCGGAGAACGAGAGGTAACACTTCGTCCTGAAATGACTCCAACCGTGGCCCGGATGGTAGCCGGTAAACGGCGTGAGCTGTCGTTCCCGATTCGTTGGTATTCTATACCTAACCTATTTCGTTATGAACGTCCACAGCGCGGACGGTTGCGAGAACACTGGCAATTAAACTGTGATATTTTTGGCGCGACAGACTATACCGCTGATGTTGAAATGATTGCATTAGCTTCACAAGTAATTCTTAACTTTGGTGCTGACCCGTCATTGTTTGAAATTCGAGTGAACGATAGAACCGAAATGCGAAGTAAATATAGAGAATATGGAATAGAGGATATTGAAAAGCAAGACGCCATCACTCGTTTGAATGATCGTTTTTACAAAATATCTGCGACTGAATACAAAATTGCCTTAGGTGAAATTGTCGAGGATGGCAGTGCGGTTGAAAAAATATACACTCTGGTTTCAGGTGGTGACAGCACAGACAGCAATGCAGTGGTTGAGGGATTAAAAGAACTTGGTATCACCAACGTCAAAATCGATCGCTCAATTGCGCGAGGGTTTAATTACTATACCGGGACCATTTTTGAAATCTTTGATGTCTCAGGAGAAAACAACCGTTCCATGTTGGGTGGTGGTCGGTATGACAACCTTACCTCCATGTTTGGCGGTGAAGCTATCAGTGGGATTGGATTTGGTATGGGCGATGTCACGATGCGTGATTTTCTCGAAACTCATGATTTAATTACTGCTAACATCACTGCTCCCGATTTGATGGTGATTCCGATGGACCCCGCTCAAAACCTGCAGGCACAAAAAATTGCTATGCAATTTCGAGAGACCGCCGGTTTAAGTGTCGCGACCGACATCAGTACCAAAAAATTAGGTAAAAAGATTGGTGATGCCAGCGAGAAGCTTGTAAACTATGTACTCGTGGTTGGTGAAAACGAAATCAAAGAAAACACCTACACCCTAAAAAACCTCAACGAAGAAATAACAATTGTTGGGACTATCGAACATCTACTCAAGCAATTTACCGATGGTATTGTCTAATACTCAACGTTGCTGATACGCGCCTCAGAATGCCTCAGATGCGAGGCAGGCAAGGAAATGTTGGTGAGCCGTACTTGTTGCTTCTTACAGAAGCTGTTCAGGTTGTCACTCTTTTTCCAAAAGAGCTGGCAACCTCTTGCGAAAGTCCCCCAGACTTTCTCACGGTGAGACAACATTTACCGCAGACTAACAAAGTAGATGAGGTATTATCAGGTGCGTTTGTGATATAATGCCGTTTACTTATTATGAGGTATATCATCTTTGACTTGGAGACCCAAAATATCTTCCAAGAAGTTGGTAGTAGCGACCCGGCGGCCCTTGATATCTCGGTGGGGTCTTTTTATGACAGTGCTACCGACAAATACCTCACCGTCACCGTTGATGAAATCGCCAAAGCCTGGCCACTTTTAGAGCAAGCCGATGCGCTCGTTGGCTACAATAGTAACCACTTTGACATTCCCCTTTTAAATAAATACTACCCAGGAGATTTAACGCAAATTAAAAGTATCGATATTCTCGAATCGATTCGCGCTTCTCTCGGACGACGATTACGTCTTGATAGTATTGCAGAAGCAACAATTGGCGCAAAGAAATCATCCAACGGACTCCAAGCCGTACGCTGGTGGAAGGAAGGTAAAATTGATGAAATCAAAAAATATTGTGAGCAGGACGTAAAGGTCACGAAAAAAGTATTTGATTACGCCATGAAGCACGGTCACGTAAAATTCAAAGACGGCTCCCGCAAACGCGAAATCCCTCTCGACATCTCAACCTGGATGATCAAAGAAGACACAGCCATGACCCACTCGCTGTTATTTTAAGTTGATATTATACATTATTATGGTATGGTATTTTCGGTAAAGTTAACTCAGGAGAGAATCATGACCCAGGCAATCCGTCGTAAAAATGAACGCATTTCCGCCACCACTGGAGTTGGAATGGGAGCAGGCCATTTTTCGTATTGCCACTTTGTTGAACTTGAACTCTATCCTCACACATTTGAACAAAAGGATGTCCCTGCAGGCGAAGAAACAATGATTTCAATCAAAGCAAGCGGGATGGATCGCCCAGTTCAAATCAAAATTGAAGATTTAAAAAAAGCTCTCCGGGGACTGTACCCACGAAAAAGAAGTTCCAAAAAAATTTCGTAATGTTCAATTCAAAACGAATTTCAGCCGCCCCGGAAACTGGGCGGCTTTGTTTTGTAAAAAATAATTAAAGCATGCAGATCTAAACGTTTTAAATTGCTTTAGCTGCTAGGCGCGCAAGAAGTTGGTCGTGAGCCGTACTTTTTGTACGGTGAACGTCTAACTTCGCAGTCGCAACAACGCAGATGAAGTGATTTTAGACGTTTAAGCCACCAAAACGGTGTAGGCTACGAATAAAGCTAGTAGTAATCGATACCAAATAAACGGCCACAAAGTATTCCGCCTCACAAACGACAACAAGAAATGTATCGCAAATAATCCGGTCCAAAACGCTATAAATGACCCCACCACTAACGCGCCCCATGATACATCCCCACCGACTTGAATCAGGTCAATTAATTTTTTAGCTCCTGCCCCTAAGAGAATTGGGATAGCTAAGAGAAATGAAAATCGTGCCGCTTCCCCACGTGTAAGACCAAGGAGCATACCTCCCGCTATTGATGCTCCAGAGCGAGACATACCGGGAATCAAAGCCAGACACTGAAATAGTCCAATCTGAAAACCTTTTTTAATAGTCATTTCATTTTGCGGAACGGTTTTACTATAGACCCATTCGGCGTACATAAACAAGAATGAACCAACCACCAGCACCCCCGCAACCAAAAGCGGTGAACGGAATAGTGTTTCCATCGTTGATTCTAAAAGTAAACCTGCAATCACCGCGGGAATGGTACCGATAAGTAACGCATTTAATAACGTAAGGTCTTTTTGATTAACCGGGAGCCGGCCTAATTTGCGTAACGCAGTTTGCGTCAAGAGCCACAAGTCGTTTTTAAAATAAAACATCACCGCACAGACGGTAGCGAGTTGTAATACGGCGTCAAATGCCAAAGCCCCCTCTACTTCCATCCCCAAAAGACTTCTAATTAAGATTAAGTGCCCGGAAGAAGAAATCGGGAGAAATTCGGTAATTCCCTGGACGAGTCCCAAGATAATGGCTTCAAAAATAGTCATAATTTCCACAAAAGTATATCACAGTCCTACGAGTACCCTTCTTAGTAGTGTATAATTCCGTAAGTGGACGTCTGTGCACTATTAATTAGAATCATTTTAATACCTATGCAACCTCAATCTAACCCCCCATCTATAGCTATCCCTGTTGCGATTGTTATTGGCTTTGGACTTATTGCCGCTGCCATTTTCTTTAGTGGAAGTGGAAAGGCACCAGTGGCTGTCGTTAATAATGTTCCGACCGAAACAGCAACGGAAACTACTGTTCGTCCCGTTGATGATACTGACTATATTCGCGGTAATCCCAATGCTCCCATCTTAGTGATTGAGTATTCTGACTACGACTGCCCATTCTGTAAAAGTTTCCACGAGACAATGACTCGAGTAATGGAAGACTACGGCGTAACGGGTAAAGTTGGTTGGGTCTACCGTCAATTCCCTCTCGAACAATTACACCCGAATGCACCGCGGATTTCTGAAGCGGCGTACTGTGTTGGTGACCTAGGTGGCGGTGAAGCGTACTGGAAGTTTTCTGATTTAGTATTTGGTGAACGAGATGTGAACGCTCCTACCAATATGACTCGTTTGCCAGAATTTGCCGGCACAGCAGGAGTTGATAAAGCTAAATTTACTGAATGTCTTGATAGTGGAAAATTCAAAGACAAAGTTGATGCTTCAATCGCTGAAGGAGCTGCTGCTGGAGCACAAGGTACACCGTACTCGATTGTGACAGTTGGTGGACAACAAGCAGTGATTAATGGCGCACAGCCATACCCAGTGGTAAAACAAATCATTGATAACTTAGTATCTCAACTCGAAGGAGAAGGAGCATAATTAATTCTTCCTATAAAAAATCGTCGACCACTTCGGTCGACGATTTTTTATTATGAGCGCAACAACGATATATAGTGCGCAAAGGAACTTGCTTCTGCCACCGACGGATCAACCAGAAACTCTCCGGTAAGAATTGAATTCACTGCGGAAATCAATTCTAGAGTAAGTTCTTCTACTTCAGCGTCGGTAATCACAAACGTCTCCTCATGAATTACTCCTTTGGCATCGGGTTCTACAAATGACAAGGTGCAGACATTAGTCTGATACCGTTCATCACCATTAAGCTTGAGTAAGAGTGTATAAAAAACCAGCTGCCGTTTATAAGCACCGTCACTAACCGCAGTCTTCCCCTCAATCACATTTCTGGTTTTTGGTTTACCGGTTTTATAATCAAGCACCCGCACCACATTACCCTTACTATCTATATCAATCCGATCAAGCTTTCCACTTAAAAGTAGTTCAGGAAATTCTGGAATGCCTGTTTGCAACATTACACGGACGTGTAACTCTTCTTTTGAAGTACCAGTTAACGACTGCTTCATGTGTTCAAGGTACGGGAACACCACGAGCATTCCTTTATCGAGCAACCGCACAAACTCATTTACGGACAAGGGTAAGCGACCTAAGGCCGATTCAAGTCGTTGTTTAATGACCGAGTCAGTTGGCAATGCCCCCGTTTCCGAAAATACTTTAGTCGCATATTCTAAAACACTGTGAACGGCGGTACCAAACTGCATATGCGGTGGCTGAATCACCGGCACCCGTAGCACATCACAATACACATAATCCCAAGGATTCTTAAGGTAGTGATTAAATGAAGTAGCTGAAAAACCACGTTCTTCCAATACAGACACCAATATACCAGTATCAATATTCATGCTTTCTTCGGTTCGCAGTAAAGAAGCGGCGGGATTAAAATTTTGCTCAAGCGTTTCAACTTCACGCGTCTGCAATTTTGTAGCATCAATTTCATCAACTAAACGGCTCGGGATGAGGGATTTACCTGAGGCACTGGTGGCAGCATTAGAAAAGTGTAACGCTGTTTTAGCGCGCGTCATCGCTACATACAGCAACCTTTTTTCATCATCCATTTTGTCAGAATCATCAAGAACAACCTTATTTAAAGGGATGGTGAAATAAGAACGATTACTTCCTCCGCCCCAATTGGTATCTTGAAGATGCGGGATATAGACAACTTCAAATTCCAGACCTTTTGATTTGTGAGCAGTCATCACCCGGACTGCATGTAAGTTACTATCAATATACGGAGCGTCGAGTGATACCCCATATAATCGTCGTTGTGCAAACCTGTCTCGTACTGCCTTAAGGGTACTCACGCCGTCAGCTTGTACAATCGATTCCACTTCATCATAAATACGACGAATGATACGTGTCCCTTCAAAGGGACTTTGCAACATCACATGGGACAAAAACCCACTCTCAGTTAATAAATATTCAAGCACCCGGTGCGGGGCATGTGATACACTACGTGACCTGGCTGTTTCGATAACCGTAATGATATTTTGAGCAGCAGCCACATTTTCTACTCCCAGTACGGCCAACTTCTCTTCTGAAGATAAGATAGAAACCAGTGACGTCGTATAATTCCGGGCACTGGCAATTTTTAAAATATCATTAACTGATAGCCCCCAATATTTTCCATGCAAGACCGTAAACAACGCTTGTTCGTGCACGTCAGACACCACAACATTAAGTAACGCCTCTATCGTATGCGTAATCGGGTGATGCAAAATGTCTCCGTCGGCCGAAGCGATTACTTGTATCCCTGCCTTTCGTAATGAAGTGGTAATGGCTTCAACTTCTTTATTAGTGCGCACAATCACCGCAATTTCTTCTAAGGCAATTCCGCCGGCTATATTTTTTTGTACTGAATCCACCAGCCACTCATCT
>JAZKIJ010000005.1:26155-26671 GCA_040384905.1 Patescibacteria group bacterium | reverse complement strand
CGATAGCCGCATGCGCAAAACTTTGCGTCGTAATAAGCGACGCATCTACTGCCCGCGCTAATAGCGGAATACGCAATGCTGCCAACGGTCCGTCTTCAACCGCCACCAAACTATAAGCGGCATCCAAAATAATTTGTCCCGACCGGTAATTATCAACCAAACTAATTACTTTAGTACCCGTAAAGCGATCTTGAAAAAACATAAAGTTACTCAAAGAGGCTCCCTGGAAACGATAGATGGCTTGTTTTTCATCACCCACCACAAAGATATTCGGTGACTCATGGTACGAAGCCAATAATTCTAGAATTTTATTTTGCGCCCCGTTTACATCCTGATGTTCATCAGCAAGGATGTACTGATATGATTCCTGGAGAATTAAAAGTAAATCACCGTCATCTTTGAGTGTTTTTACCACTTCGACGATCATATCCTCAAAGTCGTAGAACTTCCCTTCGACGAGAGCCTTTTCATATGCTTCATAAAGTTTGTGGAGTTCCTTATTCTTCTCAATCTGTT
>JAZKIJ010000005.1:0-26145 GCA_040384905.1 Patescibacteria group bacterium | reverse complement strand
GAAGTTCTAAAATTTTATTTTGTGAACCATTCACATCCTGATGTTCATCAGCCAGCAGATACTGATACTGTTCTTGGAGGTCGCGAACCATGTCTTCGTTATTGGTGAGTGCCACAACAGTCTCAGCTATCATATCCTCAAAGTCATAAAGCTTTTGCTCCCGTAAATGTGTTTGGTAGAGGCGGTAAATATGAATGAGCTCACGGTTCTTCACTACTATCTGTTCCATTTTGGTGTAATCCCCCCGAACCTTGCCTTTATGTGCTCCTTTACTGTGAGTTTTTTCCATCCCCTCAAGCTCATTTTCTTGCTCGGCTACTAGCGTCGCTAACGCGTCAGGACTTATGTATTCCTTTTTTAATTCGCCAATGATGCGCAATATGGGTTGCACGTAGTAGGTCGGGTCGCCCGATGGTCGTAATTTTTTAATACTCGGATTATCTAAAATCGATTCAATGATGGAGATTTTTTCAATGTCGCTCGCGGGCTTACCACCCACAATACGTTCATAGGCATCCGGGTATTCACGAATTAAACGATCAGCAAATCCATGAAAGGTATAAATGGGCACCTGATACGCTCGGACACCAATGTACTTATGTAAACGCGTGCGCATTGCCGCCGCTCCTGATTCAGTAAACGTGAGCGCTAAAATACTGGTCGGATCAGTGTCAGTTTTAAGTAAAATATTCGCAATCCGAAGCGTGAGAATCTGCGTCTTCCCCGTTCCTGGACCTGCAATCACCATCACCGGTCCTTCGATAGTATCAACCGCTTCTTTCTGAGCGTCGTTAAGGGCTTGGTAGGCTTGATTAAAATTTTCTAACAACGCCTCTTTTTCTTGAGAAGGTGACATATTCAAAATTATACCACTTATACAAACTGAGGCCTAAAGGGGAACAAAATCTGTAGTTGCCAGGTACTAACAACAGGAGTATAGTGGCACCCTAGTAATTTTAAGACCTCCCATTATGCTTACTGCCAATGCAACTTTAGCAATTTTCTCTATGTTAGGAATCTCGAGCCTAGCTATATTTTGGGCAAAACGGTTTCGCTTACCGCATACAGTATTTCTGGTAATTATCGGTATGGGTTTAGGACTACTCGCTACCATTCCTAGTTTTCATTTTTTTGCTGAGTTTAAACTCACGCCCGAACTCCTCTTTTTCCTTCTCCTCCCTACCCTTATTTTTGAATCTGCCTACAACATCAATGTGCGTCGGTTGGTAGAAGAGACGCCGATTGTGCTTGTGCTCTCAATTGTGGGGTTACTTATTTCAACTATTTTTATTGCCGTACCTTTATTTTTCCTCCTACAATTATTTGGTTTATCGGTTCCCTTTATTATTCCCTTAATATTCGGCGCACTTATTTCGGCTACCGACCCCGTGGCTGTTCTGGCACTCTTTAAAGAGTTTGGTGCACCGGGCAGATTATCGCTTATTTTTGAAGGAGAAAGTCTCTTTAATGATGCGACGGCTGTGGCGTTATTCTTGGTGTTACTCGAGATTGCTCAATTTGGATATCATGGGTACGACACGGTTATATCAGGTCTCGTTAGCTTCACCTCGATGATGGTAGGCGGAGTTTTATTTGGAGTTTTGTGCGGTGGAGTGTTTTCCTACCTCATTGGTCTTACCCGAGAAAATGAAACCGCCAGTATTACGCTGACTGTTGTATTGGCGCACGTGACGTTTATTTTAGCGGAAATTTTATCCCACCACCTCTCTATTGGTGGCATGGAGTTACCGCTCTCACCGATTATCGCCACGACTGTTGCTGCTTTGTTACTCGGTAACTACGGCCGACCAAAAATTCATCCTCGGGCAGAGGAGTTTGTGGAGAAATTGTGGGGGCAATTGGCGTTTTTTGCCAACTCACTGATTTTTATTTTAATTGGTATTTTGTTTGTCGGCGGTCCAGCCTTAACATCCGAAATATTTATCGTGGTGCTCGTTACGATTATTATCGTCGCGATAGCTCGTGCTGTATCTATTTACCCGGTCATTGGAGTATTTAATAAACTGGTAAACAAAAAGCAGCATATCCCACTCGCCTGGCAACATTTGTTGTCTTGGGGATCACTGCGCGGAGCTTTAGCTGTGACGATGGTTCTCCTTATTCCTGCCGACTATACCCTACCTAATTGGACTTTGGAAATGAGTGTGCGGGACTTTCTGCTTGCTTTAACAATCGGCTGTATCTCTGCAACCTTATTTATTAAAGCGCCAACGATGCAGTGGTTTATGCGAAAGTTAAAGCTTGATACCCTGACTGACATTGAGCAAATTGAATACCAAGAAGCGCGCGCCATCATGCACCGTGAAGTATCGGAAAAACTAGCTGTCTACAAAGAACGTGGCTATATCCAAGCAAACCTAGCGGAGGCACTGCAACAAGAACACACCAAACTATTTACTGAATCATGTGCCATGGTAAGCACCTTATCAAAAAGTGCTAAGGATGCAGTTGCAATTCAAGTATTACGATTGTTTGCCATCGGTATAGAAAAGCGACACCTCAAGGAACTCTACCATCATGATGAAGTGAACGAATCAGTCTTTAAACGATTGACCGGCAAACTGCAACTCCAGCATGAATCAATTTCAGCGGGTGAACTTAACTCAAACATGTCTATTCATACCGATAGTAAAGATGTGTTTGAACGTATGGCTCTTGTACTTCGAAAATTCTTGGGACAAGAAACGGTATTCACTAGTATCCAGAATAACTTTATGTACTACCGCGCCCAAACGATTATTGCTCGAAAGGTACTGAAAGAACTTGATTCGTTTTCAAGCAACACCCACGCGAGTATTTTCACACCTGAAGCAGTTGAGCATACAAAAAATCTCTACGTAGAATTCCGCAATCAGTCACAACAAAAGATGCAACATATCTACGAAAACAACGTCCAAATTATTGAGGCTCTCTCACAAAAACTAGCTCAACGTACCGTACACAAAGTAGCCGAACACGTACTGCACCGTGTGACTGAAAATGAATTGATAACCCCGAAGCTATCGGTAATTTTGCAAAGTGAACTGGCTACCGACTCTCACAAATAATAAAACTACTTACTGTCGTCGATAAACATCTCATATATCATCACCACGCCAAACGGAATAATCAGTAAAAGCAGCAACTCCTCAAGCGGAACAATATTGCCATTCCAGGTAAAGTACCCCAGGTATTCATTAACGTTTGCAAAAATTCGAATCTCATTTTCTACCATAACCCATTCGTAAATGAGCGATAACGGGAAAACTGCTAACGTAAACATCCCCGCTTTTTTAAACAGCGCAACACTCGGGAGTGTTTTATTAATGAGAATAATGAGCGCAAACAATGAACTCATAAATGCCAACAAAAACGCAAACGGATAGTTTACTAAGACGGTCGGATCGAGGTACAACATTCCCAAAATAAGTGAGTATATAATCCCTACAGTCCCAAGACCCCGAGCGGAAATTTTTGTTCGTTTAGCACTCTCTCCATCGTCAAAAAAGTACTCATACAAGAGAATGAGGTATAAAATATGAAGCACTGAAAATAGATAGGCCTCAAGCGGAGCCCCACCCAAAATGGAGATAGAAAGCGGCGACAATTCATACCACAGACCGCTTTTATACGCGTATAACTGCAGTATGGCCGTGCCTAAGAGCGTAAATGTAGCTATAAGGGGTATAAGGTGCGATTGCAGGCGCAAACGGTTCCATACCACAATCAACGGTCCCCCTAGAAGCAAGGCCGTAATAACCAAAAACGAAGCATCACTCCAGACTAACACAAACGCCGTACACAGCGTGTACAAAGTCAAAAAACAAACAAAGAGCAAACGCGCATACATGCAAGTATTGTAACAAACCCCAAGCCCGAAGCCCGCTGTTTGTTCAACACCCCTACCCAAATAATTGTAACCAAACAAAAACCGCCAAAGGCGGTTTTTGTTTTAACTCCATAATCTCCGATGAGGTTTCAAAACGTGGGTAGATGCAAGGCGCGCAAGGAAGTTGCTGCGAGCCGTACTTTCTGTACGGTGAGCTGCAACTTGCCGCAGTCGCAACGCAGCAGATGCGTGCGTTTTGGAAGCTCCGCTTAGTAGCTCTTCAAACGCCTGGCTTTTTCGTGCTGTCTGATTTTTTCAAGAGCCTTCGCTTCAATCTGTCGAATACGTTCGCGTGTTACGCCAAACTCCTTCCCTACTTCTTCGAGTGTATGGTAGGTTCCATCGAGGAGTCCATGACGCATTTCGAGAATCTTTCGTTCTTTTTCTGAAAGCGTATCGAGAATTTCGGTAATTTGATCAGTTAAGATACTGTGTGATACTTCTTGATCGGGAGAGGTAATTTTATCGTCAGCGATAAAGTCAGATAGTCGGGAGTTATCGTCCTCATCTCCAATTGGAAGTTCAAGCGAAATAGTGTCCTGACTAATTTTTTCGATTTGATAAATCTTTTCTACCTCAACCCCCATTTCAGTGGCGATTTCTTCAGGCATTGGATCTCGTCCTAAATCTTGTGACAAACGGCGAGAGACTTGTTTGTACTTGGCCATGGTTTCCACCATGTGCACCGGAATACGAATCGTTCGTGACTGGTCAGCGAGCGCACGGGTAATGGCTTGTCTAATCCACCAGGTAGCGTAGGTAGAGAATTTAAAACCTTTTGTGAAGTCGAATTTATCTACCGCTTTAAAGAGACCGAGGTTACCTTCTTGAATAAGGTCGAGCAAGGTTAAGTCAGGTGAACGACCGACATATTTTTTAGCAATCGAAACTACCAACCGTAAGTTAGCGCGCGCGAGTAAGTTACGAGCTTCCTCATCTCCATCAACAATTCGTTTAGCTAAGACTCGTTCTTCGTGGGCATTTAGGAGTGGGTACTGTCCAATCTCGCGCAGGTACATTTGAATTGAGTCGTAACTACTTTCATTTCGCTTAAACGCATTCTTTTGTGCGAGTAATTCTTCTGCAGGATCGTCCCCCAGCATTCCGCCAGATTTTAATACATCAATCCCCGCTACGTTAAAACGCTCGTAGAGATCATCAAGAAACATCACATCCTTTTCAATTTCAGGAAAAGAACGAAGTAGTTCATCGTACGTCACATAGCCTCGTTCACGTCCAAGTTTCATTAATTCAGCTGCTTTGAGTTCAAGTACTTTTTCACTCTTGGTTAATTTTTTCGGAATAACTGGTACTACTTTTTTAACCACTGGTGCAGGCGTAGCTTTTTTTACCACGACTTTTTTTACCACTGATTTGGTCGGAGTAACTACTTTCTTGACTGCTTTTTTAGGCACGACTTTTTTAGCCGCTACCTTTTTAGGTGCTGCTTTTTTTACGACCTTCTTAACCTCCTTCTTCACGGCAACCTTCTTTACGACTTTTTTTGGTGCGACGACTTTTTTGTTAGTCTTTTTTGCTACCGGTTTTTTTGTGACTTTAGGAGCGGTTTTGGCCGCTTTTTTACTGCTTGAATTGGCTTTTTTCTTGACTGCCATAAGTACCCACTACTATACAGAAATTATCAATTTTGTCCACCCTGAGCTTCATAAATGACATATTTCTTTGTCGCGCTACAAAAAATGTTGCTCACCGTATAAAAATACGACTCGCAAAATTTTCCTTGCGCTTCGCGAACTGTATTCATTTCTGAAACTCAGAAGTTTCTACTGTCCTGTTTGTATTTTAAAACCTTCAAAACCGAGTGCAGTGCTAGGAGTCGCAAGGACTTTTCTCGTAGACGTACTTCTTGTACGGCGGAGAGAAAAGTGCCGCAGCAGCGACAACGCAATGTGCCGGTTTTGGAGGTTTTATGCTTTGGGGAAAATTGATACTTGGTATTCGGCGGCTTGCAACTGACGACGTAGTTCGTTAACTCGTAATAACACAGGCATGGTGTCGCCTTCTCCGTTGGCTTCAATACTTCGCAGGGCGGCGCGCTCGATGGCTATTTTTCCTTCGATGGTTAGTTTGTGGAGTTGGTTTAACTTATGGGTGAATTCTTCGATTTGTAATCTATATGAACTCTTTTCAATAAATTGTTCGATTTGAAACGTTAATTTCGAGATATGATCTGCTCCACTGATATTTTCTTGCGCAAACACCTCCTCCCCTACTATCGTTTTAATTTCTAGCTCGAGAATTTCTTTCACAGGCACAGGCACGACGGTTAAGGCCGCAAGTAAATAATGTAACGTTCCTTCTTTGCGTAAAATAGTGGCGATAGGTTCGGGTTGTTTAGTTGATGGTTGTTGTTCTGGTTGGTTCGTATTTTTTATCGGTTCTCGTTTCTCCGCTTCAAGAACCCGTAATACTTCAGCATGCACCGCATCTTTTGAAGTTCCCAGAGCCATGGCAGTGATCCCTTCAAAATGGTCCCGGTCAACCATATTGGGAATCAGGGTAATAAATGGGATGACTTCGGCCGTGGCTTTAAGTTTATACGCTCTATCGTCTGGTGTAGTTGCGCGCAAATGTGCAAGCAGGAATTCGATAATATGCGTTGCGTGCCCAACGGCTATTTTAAAAGATTTTGGATCTTCTAAAATCATATCAGCCGGATCTGCACCGTCAGGCATCGCGGCTACTTTCACATCTATTCCCCGTCGTAACATCAAGTCAGCAGATTTTTTCATGGCGGCTATTCCCGCTTTATCAGAATCAAGTGCCAACACCACCTTGGTTGAGAGTCGCTCGAGCAACTGAACGTGATGGAGCGTTAGCGCAGTTCCCGACACAGCCACCGTATTGGTGTACCCCGCCTGGTGACTCATTACCACATCAAACTGACCTTCGACAATAATCCAAAACCCGAGGTTCCGAATTCCCTGCTTAGCCATGTCATAGCCATACAATAATTCTGATTTATGATAAAGCTCCGTCTCGGGTGAGTTTACATATTTAGGCGCCTCAGTATCTTTGGCTAATAGCCGACCCGAAAATCCCACCACACGCCCCGCCTGGTCTCGCAAGGGAAACATAATGCGATCCCTAAACGTATCAAACGGTTCTTTACCCCCTTCCGCACTTTTTATCAGACCGGCTTTGAGCATCGTGCCCGGCAAAAACTTTTCATTAATTAAATGAGTCTTTAGTTCTCGCCACCCTGCAAGCGGTGGCCCCGGAGCGTACCCAATGCGCCATTTTTTTATAGTTTCTTTCGTCACTCCGCGCCGCTCTAGGTACGCTACTGCATCAACTGAATTTGGTAACTGATTTTCATAGTAGGCAGTGGCCGCTTCAATAACAGTCACAAGCTCATCACGTTCAGTTTTCTTTTGCGGATTTTCTGGCACCAATTCTACCCCAGCTTTTTCAGCCAACGTCTTTAACGCATCTTTAAATTCTACTCCATCAATCGCCTGAATAAATGAAAAAATATCTCCCCCCACCCCACACCCAAAACAGTGATAGGTCCCTCGCTCCGGCGACACATGAAATGAAGGTGACTTCTCCTGATGAAAGGGACACCGCGCCACAAAGTGCCTTCCTGAGCGCGTCAGTTCTGCATACGGCGAAATCACATCAATAATATTGAGCCGATCTTTAATCTGCTGAACCGCGTCGCCAGAAGCCATAATTAGCACTAGTATACTTGATTGGCGGGAGTATCGTAAGCTATTGACTTTTATACTAAATTATGCTATTGTATTAACAATGGTCAATCTTGAGACCAGCAGTGTTCCCCCAATGGAGATACCGGCAAAATGCCAACAGAAACCCGTCCACCGCATGTCGAAGCAGCACTTGCAAAATTGAGCGGTTCATCACTCAGCGAAGCTGAGATGGGTGAAGCGCTCGCCTATGGCGTTGAAGCCGCTTTCACTGGCGAATTCGACGAGATGGATGCAGCATCTGATGCTCGCATGGCCGCTCTCGGTGAAGGACTCAGTCCTTGGGTCGCAGAAGCTGTCGAGCAATCGAAACCGCTGTGGGATCAGATGACAAGACCAGTCATCGAAGACATGATCCGTGAAGGCCTTGAGCTCGGCCTGATCAAGGCCGACACATATCCTTCATCAGAATCCAATCAGTCCGACAAAGACTGACCACCCCGCACCAAACTAAGCGAAACCCGCTCAGTGACATGGTGCGGGTTTTTCTTTTAATCATTTTATCTTACTATCATATATGATAGTGTTTTTAGATTTGTTATTACTTAGATGTACAACAAAAACCGACCCGACATAACCAGCTGCGCATACGGAGAAATAACATCAATACTATTGAGCCGATCTTTAATCTGCTGAACCGCATCTCCTGAAGCCATAAGTAGGACCAGTATACTTGATTGAGTGAAATATCGTAAGCTATTGACTTTTTTATTAATAATGTTAAAATATTTTAAACCTGTAAAAAGAAAGGATACCAAATGCTTACTTGCTTGATTCTAGGCGGCCAACTTCTTCTTGGAGATGGCACCCAGTTCGTCAATCTCAACAATTCGCACAGTATGAGCCTGCAGAAAGACCCAGAGAGCGATGTTATGCTCTTTACAGCCACAAGCGGTGGCCTCGGTTCAAGCGGAAGAGTCGGCTATGCCACCATCAACTTTTCCTACATCATGTACAGTGACTATACGACAGAAATGTTGCTTGAGGAATGCCAAAACCAAGCACAAAAAAATTAACAACTCGCACCAAACTAAGCGAAACCCGCTCAGTAACAAGGTGCGGGTTTTTCTTTTTTTAACAAAACAAAAACCGCCGAAGGCGGTTTTTGTTTTCTCTAAATTCTCCACTCACCTCTTTCGTCAATTAGAATGATTTCTAAACGTGCGTAGATGCAAGGCGGGTGGTGAAAAATGTTGTGAGGTGTGCTGCTTGCACATTGAACAATATTTTTTGCCACCCAACGCAGCAGATGCGTGCGTTTTGGAATTATTCTCTATCGATGCGCGTTGCGCCGCCCTGGAGATTCTGCATCATCTCATACTTCCGACTCCCCTTAAATCCTGATCCAGCTGGAATAAGTTTTCCGATGATAACGTTTTCCATAAGACCAGCGAGATTATCTTCACTACCGCGAACGGCGGCGTTAATAAGTACGCGGGTGGTGTTTTGGAAGGACGCTGCTGAGAGGAAACTCTTTCGTGAGAGAGATGTTTCGGTGATTCCGAGAATCAAACGATCCGCTTTGGCTACTTCTTTACCTTCAGCTTTCAATTTGTTGTTCGCTTCGATAAAGATCCATTCTTCTACCACGTCTCCGTTGGTGAAGTGACTGTCGCCAGTACTATTTACTTTGACGCGAGACATCATTTGCTTCACGATAAGTTCAATGTGCTTGCGCGCAATCGTTACTCCTTGGAGTTCGTAAATCTTGTTTACTTCAGAAATGATGTATTCCTGAGCAACTTCTTGACCACCAAATTTAAAGAGTTCTGGTAGTAACGCTGATCCATCGGTGAGGAGTTGTCCTGAGATAACCGTCTCACCTTTGTTTACGATTACCTGACGACGATAGTGTACTGGGTATTCAATGTTGTCTTTCTTCTTTGGCGCCCCCTTGGCGTTCATATCTGGAGAGACTACGATGATTTTTTCGCGACCTTCAGTTCGAATATCAACGACGAGTCCTTCACATTTACTCACGATAGCGGGCACTTTTGGTTGACGCTTTTCAAATACTTCTTCTACACGAGGAAGACCTGAAGTTACGTCTCCACCAGCTGAGGCAGTACCTCCCGCGTGCTTGGTGTTCATGGTTAGCTGTGTTCCTGGTTCACCAATCGCTTGGGCGGCTACCGTTCCTACCGCTTCTCCGATATCAATCAGTTGGTTAGTTGTGAGGTCAATACCGTAACACTTTTGACACACACCACGAAGGGTTTTGCAGGTCATAGGTGAACGTACTTCAACCATAGCGCAGGTTGAGCCTTCTACTGCAATCGCATCACGTCGTGAAAGCAAGTGTCCTTTCGGGAAGATTACATTACCTTTACTATCAATCGCGTCTTGAGAAAGGATACGTCCCTTAATCGCTTTACTAAAGGCAATTTCAATACCAGACGCACTGATGCGACCAATCTTGGTACCATCTTTTGTTTTACAATCAATTTCCGTAACAATCGCATCTTGCGCTACTACGAAGAGACGTCGAGTGAGGTACCCGGCTTTCGCAGTTTGAAGCGCGGTGTCGGCGAGCCCCTTTCGAGAACCGTGAGTCGTGTTGAAATATTCAATTGGCGTCATACCTTCTTTCATTGAAGAAAGAATTGGGAATTCCAATGTCTCACCTCGGGTGTTAACGATAAGACCTTTCATACCTGCCATCTGGGCAATTTGACCCAGAGATCCTCGAGCACCAGATTTCCACATTTCGTAGGCAGAACCGTTTTCATCGAGTGTCTGTGGAAGTACTTTTTCAATTTCAGTTTTCGCTCGGTGCCAGATAGACACAATCATGCGGCGACGTTCATCGCGAGAAATAAGTCCTTCATCGTAAAAGGCAAAGGCACGTCGCTCTTCTTCACGTGACGCTTCCACGATAGCTGCTTTTTCTTTTGGTACTTTCACTTCATCAATACCCCAGGTTGTTCCTGATTGGGTCGCGTACTTGAATCCAAGCTTCTTAAGCTTGTCGACAATAGCCGGTACTGCTTCAGGTCCACGGTCGTCGATGATGTCGATAATCACATCAAACATCATGCGCTGTACCACAACATCGTTGATGAAGAGGTGGTCTGATGGAAGCACACTATTGAACAAGAGTCGTCCAACGGTCGTTTCAAATACCTTACCTTCAAATTGTTTGTATTTCTCAGTATCAGTAGCCAGTACTTTAACCATGGCGCGGAAGTCGATAACTCCGTAGTCGTACGCGTTAATAGCATCGTTTGGTGAGGCAAAGAATTTTCCTTCACCTAACGCACCCTTTACTACTTTCGTCATCCAGTACGCTCCCAAGGCCATATCAAGGAGCTTTTCAGATACTACCGGTTCTGCTGATCCTGGCTTAAGAATGTTCTTGTTCGCAGAGATCATTTCACGAGCTTCCAACTGTGCTTCTTCTCCTAGTGGTACGTGTACCGCCATCTGGTCTCCGTCGAAGTCGGCGTTAAACGCACGACACACGAGTGGGTGCACCTGAATCGCATTACCTTCAATCAATACTGGACGGAAAGCTTGGATACCCTGACGGTGCAGTGTCGGCGCACGGTTAAGTAACACGTGCTTGTGTTTAATAATATTTTCCAAAATTGCCCACACTTCTGGCACCCCGTCTTCAATGAGACGACCCGCTCCACGAATGTTGTATGCCAGCTCTTGTTTCAAGAGTTCAGCAATGACAAACGGACGGAAGAGTTCAAGCGCCATGTGCTTTGGAAGACCACATTGATCAAGGAGCAAGTCCGGACCAATCACAATTACCGATCGTCCTGAATAGTCCACACGCTTTCCAAGCAAGTTTTGACGGAAGTATCCTTGTTTTGACTTAAGGTAGTCAGACAATGATTTAAGCGGTCGACGTTGTGCTTGACCCATCGCTGAGTACGCAGCGTTCCCGTGACGGATTGAGTTGTCGATAAGTGCATCCACCGCTTCTTGCAAGATACGCTTTTCGTTACGCAAGATAACGTCGGGAGCCATAATATCAATCAATTTCTTCAAACGATTGTTACGGTTAATCACGCGACGATAGAGGTCGTTAAGATCAGATGACGCGTGACGTCCACCTTCGAGCGCTACCATCGGACGAATTGCTGGTGGGATAACCGGGATACGCGTGAGGAACATCCATTCTGGTTTTACACCAGCGTGAATCATTCCACGTACTAACGAGAGTCGCTTGTCGAGCTTGGCTCGTTCCATTGCGCCAGCTGTTTCTCGTTCAGTTTCAAGACGGGCCAATAGTTTTGGCATATCGATGTTTTTGAAGAGTTCGTAAATTGATTCAGCACCAATCTTCGCCTCAAACAAGGTGCTGTATTTAACAGAGTATTTGTGGAAAGTAGTTTCATCAAGCACAATTCCCTGCGCGATTTTTTCAATCTCGTGCTTCATGTCTTCCATTCGTACCTTAAGCGCCTCTTTTGCATCTTCGTTTTGAAGATCCTTAAGCTTGGCTTTAAATTCAGTATCAAGCGCTTTGAGGAGTCGTCCTCGTTCGTCTTCACTGACTTTAGTAACGATGTACCCTGCAAAGTAAATTACTTTTTCAATAGACGCAGCGGTGATTCCGAGAATCAACGCGATACGTGATGGTACTCCACGAAGGAACCAAATGTGAGACACCGGTACACATAAATCAATGTGGCCCATACGTTCACGACGCACAATGGCGCGGGTAACTTCTACTCCACACTTCTCACAGACGATACCTTTGTAACGAATACCGCGGTATTTTTTACAAGAACATTCATAGTCTTCGACTGGTCCAAAGATTCGTTCGTCAAAGAGACCATGCTTTTCAGGGCGTTGGGTTCGGTAGTTGATGGTCTCAGGCTTGGTAACTTCGCCGTATGACCACTCAAGAATTGTTTCTGGAGAAGCAAGTTTAAGACCAATCTCAGTAAACTGATTTGGAGTCAAAGCTGGCTTCTTAGGTGAAAATGTTGACATATACGACTAAAAATTATGCAGGCTCATAAGACGACTCTTCTCTGTCTCTTCGTGGTCGAACTGGTTCATCTTTGGTCAAACGTACATCAAGTGCGAGTCCTCGTAATTGATTCACGAGCACGTTAAACGCAGCTGGTGTGTGTGGGTGACCAATCTTTTCACCGCGCACGATAGAGTCGAAAGCCGCAGATCGTCCGACGATATCGTCTGACTTAATGGTTAGCATTTCTCGTAGTGTATAGGCAGCACCGTAACCTAAGAGTGCCCACACTTCCATTTCTCCAAAGCGCTGTCCTCCGACCTGTGCCTTTCCTCCGAGTGGTTGTTGAGTAATCAAAGAGTACGGACCAATCGATCGCATGTGGATCTTGTCCTCAACCATGTGGTGGAGTTTAAGGATATACATCATCCCCACTGCGGTGCGTTGTGCAAACGGATCTCCCGTTCGTCCATCACGAAGTTGGATCTTACCGTCTTCAGGCAAACCTGCTTTTACAAGCTCAGCCTTCACATGCGTCTCACTGGCTCCCGCAAATGGTGGCACGATAGCTTGGTACCCAAGGGTGTTAGCCGCCATACCTAAGTGGAGCTCGAGAATCTGACCCAAGTTCATACGTGATGGTACCCCCAGTGGTGTAAGCAAGATATCAATTGGGCGTCCGTCTTCGGTGTACGGCATATCTTCCTCAGGAAGAATGCGAGAAATAACTCCCTTGTTACCGTGTCGTCCAGCCAACTTGTCTCCCACTGAAATGTTACGTACTTGTGCAACCGTTACGTGGATTCGCTTGATTACGCCACTTTCGAGTTGGTCTCCGTTTTCACGTGAGAAGATTTTTACTCCAATCACCCGACCACGTTTTCCAGCTTCAAGTCGCAGTGATGTATCTTTAACATCTTTCGCTTTTTCACCAAAGATAGAGCGAAGAAGTCGTTCTTCGGGAGTGAGTTGTGTTTCACCTTTTGGTGTTACTTTACCAACCAAAATGTCTCCCGGACGTACTTCCGCACCGATGCGGATGATTCCGTTTTCATCAAGATTACGGAGTTTCATTTCTGAAACGTTCGGAATATCAGCTGAAGTTACTTCGGGGCCTAACTTCGTATCACGAACTGACACTTCCAGTTCATCCATGTGGATACTTGCAAATTTACTCTTTTTAACGAGACGTTCAGAAATAACAATCGCGTCTTCGTAGTTCGCACCGTTCCAACTCATAAATGCTACCAAAGCATTTTGTCCTACCGCAAGCTGACCTTGGTCAGTTGATGTCGTGTCAGCGAGCAAGTCACCACGTTTGACCGTAGCACCAACCGTTACGGCTGGGCGGTGGTAAAATGCAGAAAAGTCGTTTGTTCGCTTGAGAGTGGTCAGTGGATATTCTTTCTTCTTCCCTTCTTTGTTTTTCACCACGATGTGTTGGGCGTCACATTCCACTACTTCTCCCGCTTCAAGCGCGTACACTACGCGTCCTGTATCGCGAGCCGCTACTGCTTCAACTCCTGTGGCCACAATTGGCGCCTCAGCAATGAGACATGGGGTTGATTGTTTCTGCATGTTTGAACCCATGAGTGTACGGTTCGCATCGTCGTGGTTCAAAAACGGAATCATTGATGTCGCAATTGAGAATGCTTGGTTCGTTGCAATATCCATGTACTCAATATCTTTTCGAGGTACGGTTCGAGGATCACCTTTTTTACGGGCTTCAACGAGTTCGTTAACAATCTTTCCTTTAGCATCAATTTCTACCGCTGCGTGTGCAATAGTGTACTTTTCTTCTTCATGAGCGTTCATGTACGTCACTTCACCCGTTACTACACCTTTCTCTACCTTTACGTATGGAGTTTCGATAATACCAAACCGGTTTACCTTAGCATACATTGAGAGACGGAGAATCAAACCAATGTTTGGTCCTTCTGGAGTGTGAATCGGGCAGAGTCGTCCGTAGTGACTGGTGTGTACGTCACGCACTTCAAAACCAGCGCGTTCACGCGTCAGACCGCCGGGTCCAAGCGCAGACAAAGTCCGCAAGTGCTCGATTTCCGCGAGGTTGTTTTGTTGTTGTGAGAATTGTGAAAGTTGGTTCGTACTGAAAAATTCTTTGATAGCCGCTTGCAGTGGTCGTGGGTTTAAGATCTGCATTGGGAGTGACGTTTCGGCTTCAATCGTAGACATACGATCTTGAATATTTCGCTTCATGCGAGTCATACCAACACGAACACGTTGTTGCAGCATTTCTCCAAAGTACCGTACGCGACGGAAACCAAGGTGGTCAATATCGTCAGGCAAGGCCATCACGTCATGGTTCATGACCACAATGTTCGTCAAAATGAGACGGAGGTCTTCAATGGCGATAGTTCGTTCGTCAGTCGCTTTTTTATCAATTGGACGTCCATATCGTTCATTAAAGTGATGTCGTCCAATTTCTGAAAGGTCGTATCGTTCTGGAGAAAAGAGTGAACGAACAAATTCCTTAGCAGAATCAACCGTAGCCAAATCACCGTCGCGCAGACGCTTGTAGATTTCGATAAATGATTCATCAACTGATTTTGCGGGGTCTTTAGCAATCGTGGCCTTCATGTACTCTTCACCACGCTCAACTCCCTTCATCAGTTCAATCATGTCCTTTTCTTTTTCTACACCCATCACGCGCAAGAGTGAAGAAATGGGGAATTTCTTCTTGCGGTCGATTTTAACGTAGATAACACCATCAACATCAGATTCAATTTCAACCCACGCTCCACGAGCGGGGATGATTTTGGCACCAAACATGGTGCGGCCTTTTACTTCGTTAGCGGTAAAGAAAATACCGTATGAGCGCGCAAGTTGGGGTACAATCACACGTTCAACACCGTTAATAATGAACGTTCCGTTTTCGGTCATCACGGGCATGTCAGCCAAAAACATTTCTTGATCCTTTTCACTTTCAAAGGTTTTGTTCTTCAAAATTACCTGGGCGCGCAGCGGGGCGTCGTAGGTTAATTTATTTTCTTTCGCGTACTCTGGTGTACATTTTGGTTCACCGAGTTCGTACTTTTTAAATTTAAGCTCAAACTTCTTTTCTGAGTAGTCAGTAATCGGTGAAAACTCAGTAAAAATCTCCCGCAGTGCAGTTTCAACAAACCATTTAAATGACTCGCGTTGCGGTTCAATCAAGTCAGGCACTTCAATCATTGGCGCTGGCGCAATGGAGAAGATTTTCTTCGGCATCGCTCCGGTTGAAGCGTACTCGTCTGCTTTAAATTGCATATATAACTATGATTACTTTTTGGTAGAAAAGCCAGACATCAAAATCAACACACCCTGGTGTTTTCTTTTACGGCTTGCTTTTTTACCCTATTAATATCGACATCACTACCCCCTGTGATTACCCCGCGATATATCTCCTCTAGCCATAACACAGTCGAGACCTGTTCACGTTTGTGCCGGGATTATATCAGATGGGTAAAATTGTGCAACTAAAACCTCTTAGCAGCCTTTTTGTCTAGTTGACTTTTACACATAAGTATGTTATTATTTAGACAAATTTGCAGATGTGAGGAAAAAATATGCAAATCGTTCATTTCACAGATCCGAAGGTTGGCAGTTTCGACTGGGAGCTGCCCGCCGCGCTTGCTGATGATATCAGCAAGTTGCCCATAGAGGCACAAACAGCCATCAAGCAAGAGCTCTGTAGTCACGTTCAAGCAGATCTCTTGATGCTTGTCGCCACGTTGCGGCTTGGCGCACATGCTGAAGTTGGTTTCGAAATGCTTCGCAGCATGGGAGCAGCGAATACCCGAGCAATGCAAGAATTCACCAAGCAGATCATACAGCAAGGCAAATAAACCCCCGAAGCTCCCCCGGAGCGTTTCGGGGGTTCTTCTTTTTAAAATCAAAACACTATCATATATGATAGTGAATTTTAATTTTCAAAATTCCATTTTTCCTATTCTCTATTTTTGCGCCACTTCTCTATCTCGGCGTGATTACCATTTAGTAACACCTCAGGCACGGGGTATTTTTTCTTTTTATAGACCAATACATCAGGGCGGGTATACGTTACACCTTCGGTTGCCCTGTCGTCCTCTAGGGAATCAAACGTTCCTAATACACCGGGGATTTGGCGTGAGACACTGTCGATAATTGTAAGCGCTGGTAATTCCCCACCTGTAAGGACATAGTCACCAACGGACACTTCTTCGGCACCCAAAACTTCTTTTACTCGCGCATCGATACCTTCATAGCGACCAGAGATTAACACCAGGTGGTCATAATCATCTGCCCACTGCTTCGCAACAGCATTAGTAAACACCGTCCCGCGAGGAGACATAATTAGCGTCTTTACCTTCCCTGCCTTCAAGGAGGAGGTCTTGCCTCCTACTGCCTTTTGCCAGGCTTTTAAAATTGGTTCGGCTATCATCACCATTCCGGGCCCACCACCATAGGGTCGCTCATCTACTTTTTTGTGTTTGTCGGTTGAGAAGTCTCGGGGGTTGTAATAGGACACATCAATTTGCTTTCCTTTTACCTTGGCCCCCTTACCTTTCTCCACCTTTTGCGCCCGCCCCAAAATACTCGCGTTAGTATACGCGCGACAAACTTCTGGGAATAATGTAATAACGTGGAAATGCATAAATTAAATAAGCTCTGTTTTATAAAATGAAAGATTTTTTTCCACTACAGAGTGCAGCGGCTCAGGTAAACTATCGAGCGTAAACCAACCAATTTCTTCTTTTTTATCCGGCTCTGCATTAAAGACTGTATCTTTATCCACTAATACTTTATATCTAAACGCAATCCAATGAGTTGGTTTGTCATCGTGGATTCTATGAACTTCTTCATGCCCCAGGTATGTATGCTCTAGCACATCAGCTCCATACTCTTCTTTAATTTCCCGCCGTAAACAATCTTCTATATTTTCACCAAACTTTAATCCGCCTCCCCCAAAATCCCACCGGCCGTGTTCATCACGACATGTTGCACTTCGCTTATGCAAAACATAATTACCGTTTCCATCATGGCAACGGAAAATAATAGTAATACCTGTGTAGTCGGTCCCTTTAACCATATGTAAAAATCCTAGCACAAAACCAGCCGGAACCATAGGTTCCGGCTGGTTTTGAAATTTTTAGTTATCTCTTTCCTTTACTTGCTAATACAAACAATCCTGTCGCTAATACAAACGGAGCCGCCAGCATTGAGTACACCCAGCCTCCTTGTGCAAAAGCATCGCCTCCATAACCAACTGCTGCCAATCCAAACGGAGTGATGAAAGCTAGTATTGATAAAAGAAACAATACTCTAAAGGCTTTATGTAATGTAGTCATCAAGTAAGTTAGATTTTTAGATCATCTATCGCTTCATCCAAGGTCTTTGCGCTTGGCACTGCTACCATCCCCTCTTCTTGCATTGCTTCGCTCATATCGCGACTCATGCCTTTTCCACCTTCTGGTTCATTAATTTTGAGGTTAACGCGGGCATCGTGCTTCATACCTACTACACGCAATAGGGTTCGGATGGCTTTGGCTGTATTTCCGGAACGGCCGATAATTTTACCCATGTCGTCCGCATGGACATCGAGTGTCAGGAGAACACCCATTTCATCTACGGTTCGATTAATTTTGACTGATTCTGGATTATCAACGAGAGATTTAACAAGACTCTCGAGAAAGATTTGATCTTCATGCATATCGTATTTTCGTGAACTGATAGTATTTCAATGGAATAAGCAATCGGGATACACTTGTATCCAAGAGCTCTACCTATAGTATAGAGGAGTGAATACCCCCGTCAACTAAAAATCGGGAACAAAGTTCCCGATTTTTAGTAAAAAGTTTTATAAAAAACCTTACGCTACAACTTCTTCTTTAACTTCTTCTGTAGCAACTTCAGCTACTTCTTCTTCTACTGGAGCGTTAGCGGCTGCTTCAGCTTCTGCGGCAGCTGCTTTTTCTGCCTCGATTGCTGCTAGACGGTCAGCTTCAGCTTTTTCTTTCGCTTCGGCTTCGGCCTTTAGTTTTGCTTCATCAATAATCGGAGATTTCTTTGGAAGCGCGTTTCGCTTCTTACCTTCGATAATCTTTTGGCTTACGAGCATGTTGTGGACGGTGTCAGAAGCTTGTACTCCTTGTGCCAACCATTGCTTTGCCTTTTCACCGTTAATAGTAATTTGACCTAGTTTTGGGTTGTAATTACCAATCAAATCGATGGTTTTATTACTTTTTGTACTCGCTCGTTTATCAACCACCACCACGCGGTACGCGGGATTGTTTTTGCGGCCAACTCGTTGTAATCGCATCATTAACATAAGTGGTGCAAGAGTATCAGATAAGGGTGATTTGGTCAATATGCTTAACAAGTCCAGACGTCAGTGGCACATTTCGTTGTTGCCCTGCGCAAAATAATCCTCACCGTACAAAAAGTACGGCTTGTGTTATTTTACTTGCGCGCCTAGAACTGTACTCACTGTCGCCCGTCCATTTAAATACTTATCAAAAATGAAATAAACGTAATTACGTAATAATTTTACTCTAAACGCACAGTAGCAATTACAATCAGTCAATGGTAGTATTTGCGGGCATGGAAACAACTACATTAGAAGGAATCATCATGGTTCGAGGGAAAGGAACGGGATTTGTTAAAATTCTGGGCCACGAGGAAGATGTCATTATTGAACGAGAAAACCTCGGGTTTGCGCTTGATGGGGATGTCGTTGAAATCAAGCTAAAAAAGCTAGCCCCCGGTAAACGCCAGGAGGCAGAAGTAGTGCGTGTAGTTTCAAAGGCTTTTCGGGAACTAATTGGCGTAGTGAAAGAGAAAACTATCGGTGGGAAAAAAGTTCTCTTTTTTAACCCGGACAATCACCGCATTCACGTCCGCCCCCTCTTACCTACCGCTACCGCCGCTGATATTGATATGAAGGTAGCAATTGAAATTACGAGCTGGGCTGACGCCAAAGACGAGCCGATTGGTACCATTATCGAAACGCTGGGGCGGGCTGGAGATCACGAAACCGAAATGCAGGCAATTATTCGTTCAGGCGGGTTTGCTAAAAACTTTCCGGAAGTTGTGCAGGAAGCTGCTCAGAAATTGTATAAAGAACAGGCACAGATTTTTGCTGACGCGGTCACTGACCCAAAGCGGCGTGACTTCCGGGGTATAACCACCATGACGATTGACCCACATGATGCCAAAGACTTTGACGATGCGTTATCGTTTGAGAAACTCGAGAATGGTAACTACTCTATCGGTATTCATATTGCTGACGTATCACACTATGTGCGCGTGGGTGAAGTGCTTGACGACGAAGCAAAAGAACGCGGAACTTCTGTTTACCTCGTCGATCGCGTGATTCCCATGTTGCCGGAAATTTTGAGTAACGACCTGTGTTCCCTACGACCAAACGAAGACCGCCTCGCCTTCTCTGCAGTATTTGAAATTACCCCGGCAGCCGAAGTGGTTGGTGAATGGTTTGGACAAACGATTATCAATTCAGATAAACGTTTTGCCTATGAAGGTGCCCAGGAAGTACTCGACAATGGCGCCGGTGAATACTACGAGGAATTAAACACTATGATGACGCTCGGACGAATTCTCCGTAAAAAACGCTACGCGTCAGGTGCCATTGCCTTTGAACAACCAGAAGTTAAATTTGAATTAGATGAAGCGGGCAAACCAATCCGCGCCTTTAAGAAAGAACGAGTAGAAACGATGCTTATGATTGAGGACTTTATGTTGCTCGCAAACCAACAAGTAGCGAAACACATTGATGACCTTGCTAAAAAATACAAGCGCGACCTCGTGTACGTCTACCGTATTCACGATGTGCCAAACCCGGACAAAATTGAGGAACTGGCTATTTTCCTGCACGCTCTCGGGTATGAGTTTGAAACAAATAAAGGAACCGTAAAAGCCAATGAAATTAATCGTCTCCTTAAAGAGATTGTCGGTTCTCCCGAGGAAAACCTAATTAAGACTGCTGCTATTCGCTCAATGGCCAAAGCCGTGTACTCAACCAAGAACATCGGACACTTTGGTTTGGCGTTTAAATTCTATAGTCACTTCACCTCCCCCATTCGTCGCTACCCTGACTTGCTCGCTCACCGACTATTGCGCGCCCACCTGGATAACGTGCAGATTAAAAGTAGTGACTTTGCGCGTTATGAAGCCGTAGCCGTGCAATCATCAGCTCGTGAAATGGAAGCGGTTAAAGCTGAACGTGATTCAATCAAGTTCAAGCAAGTAGAGTTTATGCAAGGCAAAGTGGGTGATGAATTCCAAGCGATTATTACTGGCGTGACGGATTGGGGTATCTACGTCCAAGAACAAGAAGCGCTCTGTGAAGGGATGGTGCGTTTAGCCTCAATCCGGACTGATTACTTTGAACACGTAGCCAGCAAATACTGTATTCGTGGTCAAAAGACCGGCAAGATTTATCGCCTCGGGGATACTGTTAAGGTAAAACTCGTCAAAGCCGATGCTGATGAACGACAACTGGATTTCGAGTTAGTAATCGAGAAATAAAAAAACTGCCCGGCAACCGGGCAGTTTTTTTATTAATTGCTCGCCATCTGGACTTCTTGTTGTTTCTTCTCGTAATCTGAAAACGCTTGCGTCCAGCCCATCACTTTCGATACGTAGGTACTTGCTTCAGGTCCGTATGCCTCGACTCCTTTTTCTTTGGCACACTGGTGAATCATCGCAAAAAATACATCGTATCCTGAGAGTGGTTCAGTTTGACCGACTAACTCAGCTGTTGATTCTGGTTCAGGATAGTTTTCCAAAAACCAACGCACTACTTCAGTCATACGGCGCTGTCCTGCATTGTATGAATTTATCATCAACGGCACTAAGAAATATTTTTCCATTGAAGCGGTATTCCCGTCAAAGTAAACTTTCGTTATGTATGCCAATTCAAGATCTAGATCTTCAGCTAGTTTGGTATACGACGTTTCAATATGCTGAACACCCACTGGCAACTGATCAAGTAGATTTCGTGGATCAAGATGCGGAAGATTGTGCTCTTTCATATACCCTTCAAATGTCCGTGGCATGGTTTGAAGCAACCCCACCGCCCCCGCTTTACTTGTCTTATTTGCATCAAAACGTGACTCTTCAGCTGCTAGCCCTATGAGATAGGGTGTAAATTCTTCTTCGACTCGTGGAGTTAATTGCGTAAAATTAGTTTCCAGTCTAATTATTGATAGAGCATCCCTCCCCTGAGGATCAGTTTCCAGTGGAGTTGTAGCGTTATCATAGACAAGTTCAACCTTACTATTCATATGCTCTGCACGGGTACTAGAGAGGTCTTGATACACATGGAGCATATTAATATCCGAAGTAGGGATATCTAATTGTTTACCAATATACGCTTCTTGCTCTTTTATCCACGCACCGGGAATTCCTTTTGGACCCGCACCTTCAAATCGCCAGGTCATTTCTTCAGGTGATAAACCGACGGACTCAGTGAGATTAAAGGGCTCGGTAATTTGTCTACCCAATGAATCCACAAAGAGAACTTGGTCACGTCGTAACTCTCCCGCCTCAATGGTTCGAGCCGCTAACACTTTTTCAAAAACTGGCGAAGGCAATTCCTCAGCAATCATTTCCGCATCGTCTATTCGTTCTACTCCCTCATTTGTGTCTTTTGCAGACTCTTCAGTTCGATCCAACATTTCCGTATAGCTATATCCCTCTTTTGCCATAGCTCCTAACGCAAGCGTCGAGCCAATAAGACCAGCCTTCATTGTTCCTTGTGCCCATTTCCCTGGGTTATACCGTTTTTCTACTTTTATGTTTGAAATAGGAGTTTTTTCCATAGTACCTATAAGTATAGCATTGCCCTACAAGTGTCTGTACACAGCCTGTACATTAATTAAAAATATGTCATGATGAAAGCGGAGGAGACATCACTTATGAAAGGAGGCTGTGATGCATTATGATCTTCCACCACGCAAAACTCCCCACCGTTGGCGCGTAGAACTGACCGGTCAAATTGATGAGTTACAAGAAGCGCTTCATGCCCTAGAATACAATCTCGAGGAGGCCTGGATAGGAGTACTACAAAAAGGAGACGACGAGGAAGCTACCGCCATCATCACGCTTAAATGGCTTGATGTCGGCATGACACAAATGGTCCGGAGTATCATCGAGAGTGATTTTGATGGAATTCGGATTATCTACAACGGAGGAGTAGATGAAGATGGGGACAGAATTACAATCTGACAGAGGAAAAGCTTGTGCGACTATTGGTTACCATACCATCGTCACACAAGCTTTTTTTAATACATATTTTTTATAACTACCCGTGAATGAATGTCTTTGATAGATTTCACCTCAACGAGTACAAGTTCCAGGAGTTTGGCCTAGGAAAGGGCCAAACTCGGAACAAAATTCGCAATACACCCTTCGGGTGTTTGCTCATTTTATTTTGCAACAGCCAATGCATCCTCGAACTTTACTGAGAGCAATTTAGATACCCCATCACTGCCCATAGTTACACCGTACAAAATTCCCGCTCGACTCATGGTTTCGCGATTGTGGGTAATTAAAATTAGTTGGGACTTTTCTGACAGAGCCTGAATCATATCACCGTAGCGCCGACTGTTAGCTTCGTCTAAGGCAGCGTCGGTTTCATCGAGGATAATAAACAGTGGTGGATTGACCTGACTCATCGCAAAGATTAAAGCAATTGATGTCAGAGCACGTTCTCCACCGGACAACATTTCGAGCCCCTTCACTCGCTTGTTTGGCAACGCGACATCAAGCTCTACTCCCTCTTCTTTTCCTTCTTCTTCCGATAATGTTTCTGCTCCTTCATCATCAATTACTTTTACTTTTGGCTTCACTCGTTTAAGCTCCGCTTTTCCACCGCCAAACATCAAGACAAAGAACCGATTAAACTCGGTACCAATTTTATCAATCCCCGCGACAAATCGTTCGTTTAATTGTCCGTTTAATTCAGTGATGAGGGATTCCAGTTTTTCAACTGAACTTTCTAAATCACTAATTTCGCGCGCTAAAAACTGATCCCGCTCTTCAGCATCTTTATGCTCCTTAAGCACGTCTTCAGTGGCGCCAATCCCCAATTCTTCGAGTCTGATTTTTAGTTTTTCAAGCGCCCGTCTGCGATCACGCTGTACACTTCGATCTTCGTGTACAATTTGCTCAGTAGTCACCGCTACTCCATTATCGATGATTTCGTAATTAAAATATTGAGCGGCGGCACTTTTGATTAATGTGACTGCTTCTTGTAACTCTTGTTTAAATTCATCACGGTCTCGCTCGAGTACAAATAATTCCCGATCAATTTTCTCGAGCTCAATATCCACCAGACGTTGTTCGCTCACGAGCGAAAAAACGGCTCGTTCAGCATCGCGATTATTCAAAGCTTCGGCTTCAATGGACGCTTTAAGCGCATCGTATGCAGACTGTGCGATTTGTTCTTTTTGTTGTGCTGCTTGATGGGCTGATTCAAAGCTTTTATTTTGTTGCGTTAATTCACGCAACTCTGCTTCTTCAGCTTTAGTATCTTCAAGCGCCGTTGGTTCGTTGCGGGTAATAAAGACCTTAAGGGTATGCACGATATCGGACAAAGCCCGTTTAAGTATCGCCACATCGTCACGCTTGAGCGCTTTTTCAACCTCACTTTCAATTGTAGTGATGAGTGACTCGTATGACGCGACATTCACAAATTGCGTTTGGGTCGTTGGCTTTTGTTGTTGCTTAGCTTCAATGCGCTTGGTAACGTACGCAATTTGTCCCTCGAGTTGATTGAGCGCGCGAAAGGCCGCTTGCCGTGCGGACCGGGCATTGGCTAAGTTTTCTTCAGCTTCACTCACCGCTGAGTTACCTGATTTATTTTCTGCTTTTCGTAACGTATCTTTGGCTTCGGCTAGTTGGTGCGCTAATTTTTCTTTAAGCTCTGAGGGGGTACGTCTCGCTTCCTTTAAGGCATCAACATGGTACGCGATGTACGTGTCTTCACGTTTAAGGTATTCCGCATAGACTGATTTTAATTCCGCTTGAACCTGCAGAGATTTCTCAACGCGCGCCACTTGTTTTTTGAGGTATGCTAAATGCGGTGCGTGTTCTCGCCTGAGTGACTGCACCTGTTCGATATTTCCTTTGGTTTTTTCTAGTTTCTTTTCGGCTTCGTTCTTTTTGTATTGATACACTTTGAGTCCCAAGGCGTCTTCAATCATTTCACGACGTTCACGGCCTGAAGCAGAGAGGATTCGGTCGGCTTCCCCCTGAGAAATAATATGATGCCCGGTAGAACCAATATTAGCGGCCGCCAGTAGTTCTTGAACATCCTTTAACCGTACCTGGGAATCATTAATGAAGTATTCATTTTGTCCATCTCGATGGACCACGCGCTCAATTTTGATACTATCAAAATCTACTCCAAATACCCGCTTGGTATTGTCGAGCATCACTGATACCGAGGCTCGATTTCCTCGAGACACTGATTCCGAACCACCCCAGATTAAATCTTCTCCGCGCTTTCCACGCAGTGACTTAACAGACTGTTCCCCAAGAACAAACCGAAAGGCTTCAGCTACGTTACTTTTCCCTGAACCATTGGGCCCCACAATTGAAGTAATGGGTGCAGAAAATTCCAGCTCGCTTTTTTTAGCAAAAGATTTAAAACCATTAATACTGAGTTCTTGAAGGTACATGCCGGCGTTTATAATAACAAAGTTTTACCAGCTAACACCGCCTGCTGAATAGACCGCGTACGTATTTGAATCAGTGGTGCCGTTAGCGTACTCGTCTCCCGTGGTAGTAAATTTAACTTCAACTGAATCTTTAACCATAAGTTTATAATCATCACCGCTCGCATCAGTGCGGTACATAAATCCTTGCCCCGCAGTGTTTTCACTATTAGGGTCACGTGGTAACGCGGGAATGTAATCAGGAACTAACCCCGTAATATAATCGGTACAACTAGCACTTGCTTCAGCATAACTTCCAGCCGCTACGCCACAGCCCGCGGCTGGGTACCGGTCATTTTGCGCTTTATAAAATTCAATAGCGAGTTGCAGTTCTTTGAGACTAGTTTTTCGAATATCATCACGAGATGATTTGCGCGCTTCACCAAAGTTAGCGTAGACAATCGACGACAAAATTCCAATAATAGAGATAGCCACCATGAGTTCAACTAAGGTAAATCCTTTAAAGTGTTTTGAATATTTATGTAACATATTATGAGCAAATTACGACAGCGGTGTTTGTTTTTACTGAGGCAGGGGTAGTTCCGTCAGCAAACCCACCCCACAGTGCATAGGTTCGTTGGTAAGTAGCATCGCTTGGACTGCAAACTCCAGTAGTGGTACAGATAGCGGCAGAACTAGTATCACACCGCTTCATAACATGGGTGTTGGTCACCGTTTCTGCCTCTACCGATCCCACTGCCATTATTTTATAACTAGTTCCTGCAGCGTTCGTAACGTATGAATACCCCAGTGCACTGCCTCGTCTCGAGTCATTGGGCAAAACCGGAATATACTCGGGAGCTAGCCCGGCGATATACGTCAGACCATCAGCTTCACTTGATAACCCATCACCACCCGGGTATCCCATAGCGGGAT
>JAZKIJ010000004.1:45709-52686 GCA_040384905.1 Patescibacteria group bacterium | reverse complement strand
GTTATTCGCGCCCAAGTGTTTGCTGATGTAGCCGGAGACAAACACAACCTGCAACCAAATACTACGTTAACTGTCCCTGGTTTTAAAGAAGGTGGGTACACTGATTTATATAATGCTATTTCTGCCAAGAACACAGCCGCGTTTGTGGATGGGTTTGATGGACCAAAGTTTATAATCAATGATGATGAACTGAGTACTGCCCGGCAGTCACTTCAGCTTGAACTGCGCAATAAACTCCTTGAAAAAATCAAAACACAAGCTCCCGCTGATTTTACTAACTTTGAATCAGCCATTGCCATCACCTACAATCCACTTCCACCAACCCAATACGGTGATGATTTAGTGACCATTAAAGAACAAGCGGTCCTCCAAATCCCACTCTTCCAAAAAGAAGAATTTGCGCAGTTTATCGCTAAAGAAACTATCGTGGGGTATGACAATGAACCAGTCCGAATTGATAACCTGGAGAACCTCACCTTTACCTACGTAAACGCAACTACGAGCCAGTCAAATATTGCTAATGAAACACAGCTCGACTTCAAAATTGCTGGGGTACCAAAGATTGTTTGGACATTTGACGGCGAAAAAATGAAAACTGAACTCTTAGGTAAAGAAAAGACTGCTTTTAACGTTGTATTAGGGAATTACACCGGTATTGAACGGGGGGAAGTCGAAGTTCGACCATTTTGGAAGCGTAGTTTCCCGACAAAACTAGCTGATATTGAAATTCACGAAGAACTACTCACACAAAACCCGTAGCCACGTATTGACGGAGTTCATTTGATTTGTTACACTCTCACACGTCTAATGGACCAGCAAGAATCATCGACAAAAGACGAGTTAACATATGGCGTTGTGGAAGAAGCACTTCCAAATGCTCTTTTCCGTGTAATCATTGATGACACGGGCGAGTCTAAAATTGCCTATCTTGCTGGCAAGATGCGACGCTTTAGAATCAGAGTGTTGGTTGGCGATAAAGTCGGTATGATTATCGACCCATACGGCGGCAAAGCACGAATTAGTAAACGACTATAAATAACACACCATGAAAGTACGATCCTCAGTTAAAAAAATGAGTCCAGATGATATCATCGTCAAACGACGTGGTGTTGTGTTTGTTATTAATAAAAAGAAACCCCGCCATAAGCAGCGTCAAGGTTAATTTACAATCACTATGCGTATTTCAGGTATTAACATTCCCGACGATAAACAACTAGCCTACGGCCTCACCGCTGTTTATGGTATTGGTCTTGCGCGAGCAAAAACCATTTTGGAAAGTCACAAAATTGATGTAACGGCTAAACCAACTACTCTTTCAACTGAACAAGAAAATGCTGTTCGAGAAAGTGTTGAAGCGTTTACTATCGAAGGAGAACTAAAGCGATCAATTGCAGCTAACATCAAACGCCTCAAAGATATTTCTTCATACCGAGGCTCACGTCACGCCAAGCGTCTACCGACACGTGGTCAACGTACTAAAACTAATGCACGTACACTCAAGGGTGCAAAGAAGACGATGGGAAGTGGACGTCGTAAGCTCGAAAAGACTTAAAATTTATTAATATCATAAACGTAACGACATATGGGTAAGAAACGTATCATGAAGAAGAGTGGAGGTTCAGACATCGCGGGTAGCTCTCGCGCTTTGAATCGTATTCCAAAACGAAAAGTGCCAGCGGGGCGCCTTAACATCCTTGCAACTTTTAACAACACTTTGCTCACATTGTGTGATCCAAAAGGTAACGCTGTTATGAGTGCGAGTAGTGGGGCCCTTGGTTTTAAAGGTTCTCGCAAGAGTACACCGTTTGCCGCTGCGAAAGTAGGTGAAATCATCGGTGAAAAAGCTCAGCAAATGGGTATGAAAGACGCTGAAGTAGTCGTGCGTGGCGTTGGTGCTGGTCGCGAATCAGCCTTACGTGCTTTTTCTGGAAAAGGCATTGGTATTACCAAGATTGTGGATATGACACCGGTTCCATTTAACGGTACCCGTCCACCTAAGCCACGACGTATCTAATTTATTATATTATGAAAATCGGTCCAAAATACAAAATCGCCAAACGTCTTGGCGCACCAATCTTCGAAAAGACACAAACTGCAAAGTTTGCTCTTTCACAGGCTAAACAAGGTCGCGTTCGAAAGCGTGGCGGAATGGCGAGTGATTACAAGAAGCAACTTATCGAAAAACAAAAGATGCGTTTTACCTATGGTATCAGTGAAAAACAACTTTCACGCTACGTAGCTGAAGCAACAACCAAGAGTCACCAACCAATTGCCCTTTTGATTGAACGTCTTGAATCACGTCTTGATAACGTTGTGTATCGTCTCGGTCTTGCAAAAACTCGTCGTTTTGCGCGTCAAATGGTGAACCATGGTCACATTTATGTAAACGGTCGTCGTCTTGATATTCCATCACACAAAGTATCAGCTGAAGATGTTATTACTGTCCGAGAGGGAAGTAAGGCTACTGGTCTTTTCACACTCCTGGCTGACACACACGAAGCTACCAGTGTACCTACCTGGCTTTCATTTGATGTAAAGACTATGAGTGGTACCGTTAAGAGTCAACCAACCTACCAGATGACTGACTTTATGTTTGACCCTGAACAAGTGCTTGAGTACTACAGTCGATAGGTATTAACCGCGGTTTTATTAAAATAATATTCACACAGTATGTTAGAAACTAATGTAACACTACCGTCAAAGCCACGCGTTGTATCTGAAGAAGAATTCCACGGAGTGTACGAAATCGATGGTCTTTTCCCTGGCTACGGTCACACGCTTGGTAACTCATTGCGCCGCATCATTCTCGCGTCACTTCCGGGAGCAACCGTAACGCAAGTAAAAATCGAAGGTGTTCAACACGAGTTTTCAACCCTCGCTGGTATGAATGAGGATGTAATTACATTACTCCTTAATCTCAAACGAGTTCGTTTTCAACTTCATGGTGACGAACCAATGACTATCCACCTCAAAAAATCAGGTGCAGGTACTGTGACTGCCGGAGACATTACCTGTCCTTCACAAGTAGAAATTCTAAACCCAAAACAACACATTGCTGAACTTACTGCCAAAACATCAGTCCTTGATATGGCAATCACCATTGAACGAGGTCTTGGCTACGTACCGCGCGAAATCCACCAAAAGGACAAAGTTGAAATTGGTACGATTGCCCTTGATGCCGTGTTTACGCCAATCCGTCGTGCAAACTACGAAGTAGAAAACATGCGTGTGGGTGACCGAACAGATTACAACCGTCTCCGACTTTCAATCGAAACTGATGGAACAATCACTCCACGACAGGCGCTTGAGAACTCAATCGAGATCATGATTCACCAACTTAAAGCGGTGATCGGCTTCCAGGAACAAAACAATGTACCTCAAGCGGTAGAAACTCCGGTGGCGACTGAAACAACAGCTCTTGATACTGAAGTGCTAAAGACTCGAATTGAAACTCTAGAACTCACTACACGCACCCTCGCTGCGCTTGAGACAGCATCAATCCGAACGATTGGGGGGCTTGTGCGAAAGTCAAAAGATGATATCCTTGCGCTCGACGGTATTGGTCCTAAAGGCGTAGAAGAAATTGTCGCGTTACTCTCTACTATGGGTCTGACCCTAGGCGAATAACAATAAATATATGGTACACGGTAATAAAAACAGAAAATTTGGACGTGTTCGCTCACAGCGAACCGCTCTCGTACGCGGACTTGCAGTCTCACTTATTCGTGACGGCAAGATCAAGACCACAGAAGCAAAAGCAAAAGAACTCCGTCCGTTTGTAGAACGTTTGGTATCACACGGCAAAAAGAACACCGTAGCTGCTCGTCGCATTGTTGCGAGTCGCTTAGGTGAACCAGCTGCTAAAGTGATTTCAAAGATGTTCGAAGAAATCGCACCAAAGTTTGCGACTCGAAACGGTGGATACACACGTATTATTAAAGTAGGACGAACACCAGCTGGACGAGATGAAGCTGTAATTGAATTTGTTGAATAATTTTTATGAAGACACTACCAGAAAACCGCGTTCACACTATTGACGCAGCCGGTAAACGGCTCGGCATTGTTGCGACAGAAGCGGCTCGAGTACTCCTCGGGAAAGACCAGCCTGACTTTGTGAAAAACTTAGTTGCGCCGGTGACTGTAGAAATCAAGAATGTTAGTAAGATGGACATTCCTGAAAAGAAGAAAACTGAAATTTACCAGTCATATTCTGGGTACCCAGGTGGTCGCAAGACAGAAACACTTGATCACCTTGGTAACCGTCTTGGTTACAAAGTGGTACTAGAACGAACCATTGGCGGGATGCTTGCAAATACCAAGCTCAAAAAACCAATGCTTAAAAACTTGGTAATTACAGAATAATATGGCTACTAAAACATCTGAACGCTACATTGAAGCCATTGGTCGTCGAAAGACTTCTACCGCTCGTGTACGCCTTACCCCAGCAGACAAGACAACTATCATGGTTAATGATAAAGATCTTACTGCGTACTTCCCACACCTTTCATTACACAAAGATGTTCAGTCAGTCCTTGATACTCCTGATGCTGGCATCGAACACTACACTATTACTGCCAAAGTGTTAGGCGGAGGAACATCCTCACAAGCCGAAGCTATCCGTCTCGGTATTGCCCGCGCATTGGTAAAAGAAAAACAAGCTCGACGAATCCAACTCAAGAAAGCCGGATTCCTCAAGCGAGATCCTCGTTCAGTTGAACGAAAGAAGTTTGGACTTCTTAAAGCTAGAAAGCGACCGGCCTGGTCAAAACGATAAAACAAAATGCCGCCCTTCATGGGGCGGTTTTTGTTTTATCGTTTTGAAACCGCAGCGATACGAATTGCCCCTTCCTAGGGCAATGAGGCAGCGAGGTGGGCCCGAGAACACTTAGTAGATTATGAGCGTAGCATAATAATATACTTAGTGATTCGTGGGGAAACGATAAAAATGGCACTTAGCGTTGTAGCTACGAAAAATATATCGTTTCCTTATCAAAGCGCTATACAAAAAACTCCTTCGGGAGTTTTTTGTTATATGAACTTTGATTTGTAGCTATAAAAAAATGGCGGGGTTTGGGGCCCTGCCATTTATGCTCATTTCCGACGCATCCACATGGGGTGGACGATAATCCGGTTTGAGAGTTGTACCAAAAAATCATTGGTGATTGATTCAATGCGATACGAGTCCCGCACTAAGGGTAACCCGTCATAGACTACAAGCGAAGTTTCTCGAAGATTTCGCAGTACAACAGTGTTGTACCGGTGACATAAAATGGTTACCTCAGACAGTAACTGCCTGACATCCTCGACCGTTTCGAAATCAGTGGCTTTGACTTTAAATATGCCACACAACGTGCTGAGAAATTCAGCCTTGGTCTCGATATTCAAGAATCCGTGCGTGTCTGTTAATAAAATTCTCGGAATACCACCACAGTTTTTGTAGGCATTCCGGATCTGCGCAGCGGAAGTTCTTTGCATCTTTTAGCTTCTCCTTGAAGAACGACAGACACTAGCCTAGCGCACATTCTCTAAAATTGCCACTAAAAATATTTTTTGACACTCTTCTTTTTCCGCGTTATAATACGAACATGGTGAATAAAAATGATACAAACGAAGTTCAGGATGAGCTTGAAATCACCACCGATTCTGACCACGCAGACATGATAGACCCTGAACTTTCTGATATTGAACAGAACGAAGAAAACAAATTAAAAACTTTAAAAACAAAACTGAAAGAGGCTGAAGAAAAGAATAGGGAGTTACTTGAAGAGTTGCAACGAACGAAAGCTGACTTCCTCAATGCCCGCAAACGACTCGAGGAAGATAGAGCCCGTGATAAAGAACGTAGTGTTATTAAACATATAGAAAAGCTCTTACCCGTGTGCGATAGCTTCTTCCTCGCTATGCAAGACGTAAAAGCGATGGATGAAAGTGACCAAAAGTGGCGGCGCGGTATTGAAGGCACCTATGCGCAATTAAAGAGCGTGATGGATGCGTACCACGTGATTGCCTTTAATCCTGTCGGAGAACTCTTTGACCCGACTCGTCATGAAGCCCTCAGTATGGTTCCCGTAACGGACGCTGAACAAAACAACCGCATCATTAACATCATTCAACAGGGATACGAATTAAAACAGGGTGATACAACAGAATTAATTCGACCAGCACGAGTAACGGTAGGAACTATTGAATAATTTAATTGAACACTATAACTCATATACAGTATGGCTAAAATTTTAGGAATTGATCTTGGAACTACAAACTCCGCCATGGCGATCATTGAAGCAGGTGAACCAACTATTATTGAAAACATCGAAGGTGTTCGGACCACTCCATCAGTGGTAGCTATTTCTAAAACAGGCGAACGTCTCGTTGGACAAATTGCCAAACGACAAGCGGTTACCAACCCGACCAACACCATCTATGGTATCAAGCGGTTCATGGGACACAACTTTGATGAAGAGGTAGTGCAGAAAGACAAAAACATCGTACCGTACGAAATCAAAAAAGGTGCCGATGGGGGAGCAGTCGTCGTGATGGACGGGAAAGAGTACCGACCAGAAGAAGTGTCAGCGATGATTCTCTCGAAACTCAAAGCCGATGCCGAAACCAAAACAGGTGAAAAAATTACCGAAGCGGTCATCACGGTACCAGCGTACTTTAACGACTCACAACGAAAAGCCACCCAAGACGCCGGAAAGATTGCGGGACTAGATGTAAAACGAATCATTAACGAACCGACAGCCGCCGCTCTTGCGTACGGATTTAATAAAAAGAAGGATGAAAAAATCGTCGTGTACGACTTTGGTGGTGGTACGTTTGACGTATCCGTACTCGAAGTAGGGGATGACGTGATTGAAGTGCAATCCAGTGACGGAGACGCTCACATGGGAGGACGTGACATTGACCAAGCAATTATTCGTCACTTAATTGCCACCTTTAAAGGCAGTGACGGTATCGACCTCAGTAAAGACAAGCTA
>JAZKIJ010000004.1:21186-45699 GCA_040384905.1 Patescibacteria group bacterium | reverse complement strand
CCACTGCCGAAACTGAAATTAATATTCCGTTTATATCCCAAGGTTCTGACGGACCCGTGCACTTAGCAATCAAACTTTCCCGAGCCAAACTCGAAGAACTCGCGAGCGAATTTATTGATAAATCAATCGAGATTACCAAGCGCGCAATGGAAGCATCCGGACTAAAACTCGCTGATATTGATGAAGTGATTTTAGTAGGAGGACAAACCCGCATGCCGGCGATTATTAAAGCGGTAAAAGACCTCTTTGGGAAAGAACCAAACAAATCAATTAACCCCGACGAAGTAGTTGCCCTTGGTGCCGCAATTCAAGCGGGTATCTTCCAGGGTGACGTGCAAGACATTACGCTCGTGGACGTGATTCCACTGTCACTTGGTATTGAAACCATGGGCGGGGTAGCAACAAAATTAATTGAACGAAACACGCACATCCCCACCAAAAAAGAACAGGTATTCTCAACTGCTTCAGACAATCAAACCTCAACCGAGATTCACATTACCCAAGGTGAACGCCCAATGGCCACTGATAACAAATCGCTCGGACGGTTTGTGCTTGATGGTATTCCACCAGCACCGCGCGGTGTACCACAAATTGAAGTCGTGTTTGATGTTGATAGTAACGGAGTCCTCAAAGTAACCGCGAAAGACAAATCCACCGGCAAGGAACAATCAATTAAAATTGAAGCGTCATCAGGACTTACCGAAGCTGATATCGAACGTATGAAAAAAGATGCCGAAGAACATGCCGGTGAAGATGCAAAAAAGAAAGAATTAATTGAAACCCGAAACCTCGCTGAACAAATGGTGTACACCGCTGAAAAAGCGCTCAAAGATCACGGGGACAAGGTTTCAACGGAAATCAAAGATGAAGTGACTGCTAAAATCGCCGCTCTTACTACTGCCAAAGGTAACGACGATGTAGTAGCGATCAAAAGTGCTACTGAAGAACTCAGTACCTCTATGCAGAAAATTGGTGAAGCGATGAATGCTCAAGGCACAGACGCTACACCACAACAGCCAACCGGAGACACCGAAAACAAAGAGGGAACCGTACGCGATGCGGACGTAGAAGGGGGAGATAGCGAGCAAAAATAATCACGTATCCATAGATTACCCGGTCTTTTGTACATCTGACCGGTCTGTGGCATAATACAAAATATCTATGAAAGACTACTACCAAATTCTAGGCCTACAAAAAGGAGCGTCTCGTGACGAGGTTAAAAAGGCGTTTCGTAAGCTATCTGCTCAGTACCATCCCGACAAAAAGACCGGGGATGAGGCTAAATACAAAGAAATTACCGAAGCCTACGCTACTCTAGGAGACGAAAAGAAAAAGGCTCAATACGACACCTATGGCCACAGTATGAACGGTTCTGGTCAAGCGGGTGCTGGTTTCGGTGGCTTTAACTGGGCTGACTTCCAACAGGGTGGGGGAGCCAACTTTGAATTTGATATCAATGATATTTTTGAGAACTTTGGCTTTGGTGGTGGCGGACGAGGCCAAGCTCGAGGACGAGATATTTCTATCGACATTAACCTTAACTTTGAGGAATCAGTGTTTGGCGTAACCCGAAAAGTGCTGATTACCAAAAATGCTCAGTGTACCGTCTGTGAAGGGAGTGGCGCTAAAAAGGGAACGTCTATGAGTACCTGTGCTACCTGTAACGGAGCAGGGAAGATTCATGAAGCCCGTCAAACTATCATGGGTAGCTTCTCAACCGTACGCGAATGTGCGACGTGTCACGGTACCGGTAAAGTGCCAAAAGAACGCTGCACCAACTGTGCCGGAGCTGGAGTGGCACGCGTCCAAGAAGAAATCCAAATTAAAGTCCCGGCCGGAATCCAAAATGGCGAAGTCATTCGTATGACTGGACGCGGTGAAGCCATCAAAGGTGGCCAAACCGGTGACCTCTATATCAAAGTCCAGGTAGAACCACACAGCACCATTAAACGAGATGGAGCGAACCTCTACACCAAACAACCAATCAAACTAACCGACGCACTTCTCGGAGCCACGTACAAAATTGTTACCCTTGATGGCGATGTATCAGTAAACATCCCCGCTGGCATCACCCACGGCGAACTCCTGCGCATCAAAAACAAAGGAGTGCCCATCGAAGGCACTCGTCGCGGTGACTTCATGATTAAAATCGAAATCCAAAACCCAAAGGCACTGAGCAAAAAAGCCAAAAAACTTGTAGAAGAACTAAGAGCCGAAGGTATCTAATAAAAATTAAAGGGCACCTAATGGTGCCCTTTGTCGTCTTTCTTCAAATGATATTGAATTATTTCCCACAACGTGAGCACTGAAAGCATAAAGAGCACCAGCATGCCCACCACCAATTCAATAGTGGACAGCTTAAGATACAAATGAACAAAGTACCCAAAAAGCAAAATGAATCCCAGCAGTTGTACATAGACCAGAATAATATTCCGCATGACTACTCTCCTTCACTTGATGAACTTATTTACCTCAATAGTACAGTAACCTCTCATAGAGGTCCATTACATCACGCTGACCGTAACAGTGGATACTGACTATAGAGACAGTCATAAAGGCATATACTATACATACCTATGGACACGACGTATTTCCTCAGTATTTTCCAAGAACTGGTATTTCTCCTTGCAGTCTTTGGTTTCTTTTTAGTCTGGGTGTTGGTGCGGGGGAGACAATCAATCGTCAACCTCATTTTTGGTTTATATTTAGCATTACTCATTTCGCTCGAATTCCCATACTACGAATCCTTTCTCCCTAATGGCGCAAGCGAACAAACCGTCGCCATCGGCAAAGTAATCATCTTTACTATCTTCACCACAATTGCCACCATCCTCGTCGCCAGGGTAATGCCCGACGCCTACCGCGAAAAACGCTTCGAAACCCTCTTCAAGAAAATCCTCTTGGTGCTCGCCGCCACGATCCTCATCATGATCTACAGCTTCCACGTCCTGCCTGTAACCGAATTCGTAACCCCCGGCACCCCCATAGCATCACTCTTCGCCCCCAAAGAATGGTTCTTCTGGTGGCTTATCTTACCAATGGTATTTTTGTATTTAAATTAAATTTCTTAGTAAGTTATCAACACTCCATAGTCATTTACTTGCTTTTTTTATTAATCTGTGCTATAGTTTTCGACAATGACAACAACAAATACGGAAGGAGTGGAACAATTTGGTGTTCACTTTATGATGGATGGTTATGGAGCTTCAGAAGAAACGCTTAAAAATAAAGCACTTCTAACAAATATGCTTAACGATATTCCTAAAGCTATGGGAATGCACGTAATTAACGAACCTGTAGTTGTAGAAGTCGGTCCGAAAAACCGTAAGGATCCAGGTGGAATTAGTGGGTTTGTAATGATTGCAGAAAGTCATATTAGCTTTCACACATTTCCAGCACGAGGCTTTGTAACTATTGATGTGTACACGTGTCAAAATGATTTAGATACTGACAAATTACAACGAGAGTTTACAGAAGCATTCAAAGTTGAATCTTCAGATGTACACATTCAAAAGCGGGGGACTCGATATCCAGCTGAAAATATTTACAACTAAAGAACTTTGTATTTAACACAAAACCACCCCAGCGGTGGTTTTGTTAATTATGTCAGTGAAGATATCCACAATATCGTATATGTCATTGACATTTTGCTATTATTATGCTAAGATATTAACTGAAAACGTAACCCATATGCCATAGGAGGCAACATTGGAAGTTCTTTCCATCTTCGAAGACTACAAACTTGCCTTTGGCATTTTTGCCCTCATTTTCGGGGTGCTAGCAGCACTTCCGTATCACTGGGCAATTTTTGAGGGACATCGGCCACCGTACTCGACATATATCGGCTGGTTCCTGCTTGGAGCCACTGGTTTTGTGTTTCACTACCAAACGATTTCTCCCGATGACGCCAAATGGTCTCTACTTCTTCCGGCAGTCTTTGTTGTTGTGCCGCTCTCGTATCTTCTCGTTCTCATCTTTTTGAAAGCGGGCTGGCTACTTGATAAGCGTGACAAGATTTGCCTAAAGGGGATTGTGATCAGCTGGTTGATTTGGGTGGTCTCACTACTAACCCTTCCAGAAACAGGGTATCTGATTGCCGTGCCCCTCACGGCTTTGGTAATCACCGATGCGTTTGCATCCTGGCCAATCCTCCAAGATGCCTTCAAAGGGAAGGAGAGCGCTACTAAGACTAAGTGGTCTTGGGCACTGACTTTTCTTTCAACGACCTGCGGTTTGTTGTCGGTGGAGAATCCATTTTCACTTGAGGTTGTCTATCCTGGCTACCTCTTTGCGATGATGGGAATGATTGCCGCCTGTTCACTCTTCAGCAGTAGTTGGCAAAAGCTTTTCTCTGCTTCAGCTCTTCCACCTAGCTCACCGGCGGAATAAACCAAAGATTCCCACTGTCCCGGCGTGTCATAATATGATACGGCGGGACAAACTTTATATACTCTATGCTTCCAACATTTCCAGAATTTAAACCTTTAGAAGTCACTGACCGTGATGGTATTTTAGATATCATTAAAAGTTTTTCACCATACTCTGATTTTGATTTTGTGAGTATGTGGTCATGGGATTATTCTAATATGATGGGTGTTTCTCAGTTAAATAGAAATTTAGTAATAAAATTTTCTGACTACATAACCGGGGAATATTTTTATTCATTTATTGGATCTAATAAGCTAAATGAGACTTCAAGTGAACTACTTAAACACGCCAAGGAAAATAATTTATTACCATATTTAAAACTGGTACCTCAAATAGTTGCTCACAACTTAAATACCGATTCATTTTTAATTACTTCTGATGAAGATAATGATGATTATTTACTTGAGACAGGTAAACTTGCAACTTTAGAAGGACCTGATTTATCATCAAAACGAAGAGCGGTGAGCATATTTACTCGTACACACGGAGATTTTGAGGTTGTAGAAATCAATTTAAATGATACTAAAGTCCAAGATGATATTTATAAATTGTTTAATGTATGGAGTGATATCAAGCTTGAACATGGATCTGAAAGTAATGATCATGAATTGGTGGCTATCCAAAGATGCGTCTCAAACGCTGATGCGCTAAATTTATTTGCTACCGGTATGTATAACGGCGATACACTAATTGCGTTTTGGATTGTTGGATTACGAGAAAACAAATGTAGTGTGAGCCACTTTGAAAAAGCAGATACAAAAAACTTCGATGGTATTTTCCCATACTTTAAACAAAAAGTTGCAAAACAACTTATAGAAAAAAAGGGAATTAATTTCATAAACTTGGAACAAGATTTAGGCATCCCAGGTTTGCGCCAGAGTAAACAAGTGTACAAGCCATCCCAAACACTTAAAAAATATATCGTACATACAAAGAGTGAATAAAATATTATTGCTGATTTTAGACGTGCTATGATAAATCAATGGAAAGGTCTCGACAAAATCAGAAATCCTTTTATATTCTCCTGCTAGCTTTAATGAGTATTGTACTGTTGTCATTTTTTAGCGCATTTGCGCGTTTTGTTTTAGCAAAAGATTATAATTTTCATGTAGAAGTACCGTGCGAACCTTCAGAGAATAATTGTTTTACTAGAGACTGTGACGATTACTGTCCGCCAAATGGACTAGAGAATTATAAAGTTTTTGTAATGCCGGCCACGCTGTATGCTCAATGCGATAACAATGCGTGTGAAAATATATGTGTCGACAATAACAACCTCTGTTCTGAAATAGAATGTTCAAGTGATGCGGGGGATACGTGTTCATTGGTAATTGAATAAATATGGATTTTCTAAATACTTGCTATGAGACGACTAATTCCATCCGCCCTCTAGCGTTATATTCTCATCTCCTCCCAGCAATTTCTATTTTGTTACTGGGATTTTTTGCGTTACGATTCTCCAAATCATTACTCAAAGCAAAGGTATTTGCTCTGTTTACGGTAGTATTGTCACTATGGTTGATTACAGACTTAGTGCTATGGCACAGCAACAATCCCTATTGGTTTGCGATGTTTTGGTCGTTTTTAGACCTGTTAGCAATTATGTTTTACTTGTTGCTTGCAACATTTATTTATCTTGATTTTTCAAATAATAAATTTATCCCCGCTTGGTTAACTACTGTATTTTTAACTATTCTTACTATTCCATTTTTACTGACCGTAACGGGATTAACCATGGAATATTTTGATGAACCAAACTGTGAAATGGCAGTTAATTCATTAGTTATTTCTTATAATTTGTACACTGCCTGGTTCTCAATCCTCGCAATTCTTGTGATGAGTATTGTTAAATGTTATGCAGTAGCTTTTAAACGTAAGGAAGTAGTTCGTGTATTAGTGTTGGCATTATCTAGTGCTTTCTTTTTAGGGATTGTGTCTGGTGCTGAACAAATTGCCAATTTAACGGGAGTGTTTGAAGTTATTTTATACTCTCTTTTCTCGTTGCCTATATTTATCTTGATTTTGACATACAGTATTATTGAGCAACAAACACTTGATACTAACGTAAGTACCTTTGTATACGCTCGCTTACTATTCGCAATTTTCGTTCTGGTTGCTGGTTTTAGTTTATTCTTATCTGACGATAAATTTGAGTTTGCTACCTTTGGTGTAAGTACAATAGTAACCTTTGGCTTTGGCTATTTACTGCTACGTAGTGCTCGTCGAGAAATGAAACAACGCGAGGAAATTGAGAAGTTGGCTTATGGTCTAGAACGAGCTAACGAGCGGTTGCAGATTTTGGATAAACAGAAGTCCGAGTTTGTATCGATTGCTTCGCACCAGTTACGCAGCCCACTCACTGCTATCCGCGGGTATGTATCGATGATGGCGGAGGGGAGTTTTGGTCAATTACCGGAAAAGGCACAAGAAATATTGGAACGTGTAAATGAATCGTCTAAGTTCATGGCTACGTCAATTAATGATTTCTTGGATGTATCTCGCATTGAATCAGGGAATATGAAGTACGAGTACATGGATGTGAATCTCAAAGATCAAGCTGAACACGTCGTAGATGATTTACGCGCAGATGCGGTAAAACGGGGATTAATGTTGCTCTATCGCTCTGATATGCAGGGTACTGGACTCGTCAGAGCTGACGCAGGAAAGACGCAGCAAATATTCCATAACCTTATCAACAATGCTTTGAAGTATACGCCGAAGGGAAGTGTTACAGTCTATGCCCACGATGATGTAAAAAGTAAAAAAATGTACGTGGACATTATTGATACGGGAGTCGGATTGAGTAGTGAGAGCATGCAAAAACTATTCGGTAAATTTGCCCGCGCTAAAATTGCTAGCTCTGCTAACATTATGGGTACTGGTTTGGGATTATTTGTAGCCCGAGAAATGGCCCGCGCGATGGGAGGAGATATTACCGTTCAATCCGAAGGAGAAGGCAAAGGCTCAACATTTACAATTTCGTTCCCATTGGTTTAGAAACATGAAAGACACCACTAAAGCTACCATCGTTCGCATTATATTAGCGATTTGCATTTTATTTTCTATCAGTTTGATGTATTACGTTAATATAGTAAAAAAAGACTATCAAGTGATTACTAGCCCTAATGGTCCTGAAGACCGGCCACAGTAAGTAAAGTATGTTGAACATCGTTGATCCTACAATATGTGCCTGGAAAGTGGCTAATTTTTTAATCTTCTCTGAGAATCTAGAGGGGAGTTTTCAATATTATGGTCATTTTTTACCGTCATTGTCGGGGTTAATTATTGCCATTTTTGTGCTACGTACTAATTGGCGCAACAAAGCAGCTCAAGCGCTTTTGTTTACCACTACCATGTTCGCCATTTGGTGTTTCCTTGATCTTATTACCTGGGCTTCACCTCGCTCAGATATCATTATGTTTGTCTGGTCGACACTAATGTACTTTGAGCTATTAATGTACGTGGGAGCATTTTATTTTATCTACGCGTTTTACAATCAAAAGTTCCCGTCATTTAAAATCGAGCTGGCTATTTTCACGATGTTCCTGCCACTCATTTTATTTGGACATACTACCTTGAACCTTATTGGGTTTGATTACACAAATTGTTTACGCTACGCGAGTGAAGGACCACTATGGCAATATTACGTCTACGGGTTTGAATTTCTCTTTGTAGGGTTAATTCTGCTGTTAACGATAAAAGAGCTGTATCGAAAGAAACACAACCAACGAGAGACCATTTTAGTCTCTACCGGCATCCTCTTATTCTTACTCTCATTCTCTATCGGTAATATTATCGGGAGCTTCCTCGGTGACTGGAAGTCAGGTCAGATTGGATTGTTCGGGATGCCGATATTTGTAGCATTTTTAGGATACATTTTGGTTCGGTACGAAACATTCAAAGTTAAACTCCTCGCAACTGAGGCCTTAATGGCGGGACAACTTATATTGTTGGTATCTTTGTTATTTGTACGCTCCATTGAAAATGCTCAAATTATCGCGGTGGCGACCATACTCTTCTTTTCTATTTTAGGCACATTACTCATTAAGAGTGTCAGAAGTGAAGTATCACAACGAGAAGAAATTGAAATGCTGGCGAGCAACCTTGAATCAACCAATGAACGACTCCGGGTGGTTGATAAACAAAAGTCGGAGTTTGTCTCAATTGCTTCACACCAGTTGCGTAGTCCACTAACGGCTATTCGGGGATACACCTCTATGATTCTTGATGGAAATTACGGGAAAGCACCGGATGAAATGATTGAGGTCCTAGGACGCATTCATGAGTCTGCTAAATTAATGGCTTTTTCGATTGAAGACTTCCTTAATGTCTCGCGGATTGAATCGGGCAATATGAAGTACACCTACAGTGAATTTAATCTCTGTGAACAGGCAGAACATATCGTGGACGACTTGCGTCCTGAAGCCACACGTTCTGGGTTACTATTACTCTTTAAATCTAATATTGCGAGCAAAGGGATTGTCCGGGCTGATATTTCTAAGACGCAACAGATACTCCATAACCTAATTAATAACTCTCTGAAATACACGCAAAAGGGGACCATTACTGTCTATGTACATGAGAACCACATTGCGCGGAAGCTCTATGTCGAAGTAATTGATACCGGTATTGGAATGGACCAAGAAACTGTTAAGAATTTGTTCCAAAAGTTCTCTAGGGCCAAAAATGCCAATAGCGTCAACATCAATGGTACCGGCTTAGGTCTGTTTGTAGCGCGCGAAATGGCCCGCACTATGGGAGGGGATATTACGTGTAAATCAGACGGTGACGGGAAGGGGTCAAGTTTTGTTCTTTCGCTACCATTAATAAGTTAATTAGCAAAGAAAAGGTTATTTTGCTACTATTACAAGACTTATGAAACAAACTATTCTGACTGGTCTGCAGTCCTCGGGAGATTTACACATTGGGAACTACTTTGGTTCGATGAAGCCATTTTTGGATTTGTACCACGATAAAAAAGACTCAGCTAACTTTTACCTGATGGTAGCGGACTACCACGCCTTAACTTCAGTGCGCGACGGAGCGACTCTGCGCGCTAACATCTATAACACCGTTCGTGATTACCTCGCCGTTGGGGTAGACCCAGAACACGTGACGTTATTTCGTCAGTCAGATAACCCAGACCATATGGAAATGGGATGGATTATGAACTGTCTCGTGACCGTACCGTTTTTGATGCTGGCACACTCATACAAAGATAAAGTCGCTAAGGGCCTCGAAGCCAACGCCGGACTGTTTACGTACCCCATGCTCATGGCTGCTGATATTTTGCTCTATAACACTGATTTTGTGCCGGTAGGGGAAGATCAACGTCAGCACCTCGAATATAGTCGTGAAGCAGTGACTAAATTTAATAACGCCTACGGGTACATCCTTAAAGAACCAAAGGAGCTGATTCTCGAAGCGGTCGGTGTTGTGCCAGGAACTGATGGTGCCAAGATGAGCAAGAGTTATAAAAATACTATTCCGTTGTTTGGCAGTCGGGAAGACATTGTAAAAGCGGTGATGAGTATTGTGACCGATAGCACTGGCGACCGACCAGAAAATGTGTACGCGATTCACAAACTCTTTAAAACTGAAGCTGAACTCGAACCACTCTATAGAGAACATGCCGGAAAATATAAAAATCTTAAAGAAGCCCTGATAGAAGATATCGATGCCTTTATTGAACCAATGCGCGCCAAACGAGCTTCTATTACCGATGACGAAGTAAAAGCCGTACTTGCGCAGGGAGCAGAGAAAGCTAAAGCGGTATCGAATCAAACGCTGGCACAAGTTCGAAATGTTATTGGGATTAGTCTTTAAAAAATATTTTTTATGTCTGAAGGCTTTACTATTGAATATCCAAATCTACCAGAAGCAATCACGACTCAAGTAAACAAGATTGCTGAATATCTCGAAAGCCTTGATGCCGGCTTTAGATTTATTATTAGAGAAACAGATAATTCAGCCATTATTGAAATTGAGGAAGGGAATATAATGCCTGCGTTAAAAGGTATCCAGGAGCTAGCTTTAAAAGATACCCTTACCCAAGTAGACGTGGATAATAGGGAGGACCGATTACCAACTATTACCGTAACGAGCAAATACTTAAACTAACCCTGTTTGACAACCACTTCATAGCTGGCATACTACATAAACCAATGACGCAGCTGACACCTGCCGAGGTCTTGAGAGGTAGCCTCTCCGGGAACGCCCGTTAGCGCGTGATTGAGATTTTAGTACTGTATTTGTACTAAAAAGTAGGGTGGCACCGCGACGCAAACAATTTTTGCAATCGCCCCTGCACACGTATTAGCAATAATATTTGTGGAGTGGCGATTTTTCGTTTCTCCAACTCAAACTAATAATAAAATCATTATATGCAACGAACACTTATAGGAGAACTACAGACACATACGGGTGAAACAGTTTTAATTAACGGTTCAGTCGCGATTGCTCGCGATCAGGGGAAGATGGCGTTTTTTGATTTTCGTGACCGAACAGGGATTGTCCAGGGAGTCGTGTTTGGTAAACCAGAAGTACTGGAAGTAGCCAAGACACTTAAACCCGAATATGTCATCGCAGTTACGGGAGTAGTAAATGCGCGACCAGAAAAGATGCGCAAGGAAGGCGTCCAAAATGGTGACATCGAACTTGAGATTACTAACATCGAAGTCCTCAGTGCCGCCGCTCCTATGCCATTTGATATGGATAGCGAACTAAACCTCGACACCTTGCTTGATAACCGTCCACTGACACTACGTCGCAATCGCGAGCGAGCAATCTTTAAAGTACAAAGTGAAATCCTCGTGGCGTACCGCACGTTTCTCAATAGTGAAGGCTTTACTGAATTCCAAGCCCCGAAATTAGTAGGTGGTGATGCCGAAGGTGGGGCCGAGGTATTTAAAGTGAAATACTTTAAAGGAGTCGAGGCCTCACTCGCCACCAGTCCACAACTCTACAAACAAATCTTGGCGGGAGTATTTGAACGAGTCTTTGCGGTTGGCCCTACATTCCGGGCAGAAAAAAGTGCTACCACAAGACACCTCAGTGAAATTAGTATGCTCGACCTTGAGATGGCGTTTATTAACGACCACACCGATGTGATTGTGTTAGTGACCAAGTTAATTCGTCACATCAACACTCATGTTAACACCGTGTGTGCTGCTGAAATTACCCTGCTTGGTACCGACATTGCTCTGGCTCCGGAAACATTTCCGGTCATGACCCTCCGTGAAGCGCAAGCACTTATTCTCAAAGAAACCGGAGTGGATAAAACCAGTGAACCAGATCTAGAACCAGAAGACGAACGCTTCCTCTGTGAATACGCTAATAAGAATCTTGGTTCAGACTATGTGTTTGTAACGCATTTTCCAACGTCAAAACGTCCGTTCTACACCCACGTAGACCCCGCTAATCCAGAATTTACCCGCAGTTTTGACTTACTATTCCGCGGACTTGAAATGTGTTCAGGCGGACAACGCGTACACAACTATGACGAGCTGGTTGAACGGATTAAAGGCAAAGGTCTTGATCCAGATAAATTTGAATTCTATCTCCAAGCTTTCAAATACGGTATCGCTCCACACGGAGGGATCGGAATGGGGCTTGAACGACTGACTGCAAAATACTGTGGTATTGGCAACGTAAAAGAAGCCACCCTATTCCCACGAGACATTAACCGTATTGATACGTTTACGAGCAAGGATCAGAGCGAGGAAGCCGAGTTATAACATCTAGAATCCCCTGAATCTCTATTCAGGGGATTCTGCTATACTACAACTATGACTACCAAAATCACGCTTTCCCAAAAAGCCGAAACAACGCTTGATAAAAAATATACCCGGATTGTTCTCACCGCTGACTCTGTAAGCACTCACCGCTTTGTTGAAACGACAACGGGCATTACTGAGTATCGCCAAGGGGCGGGTAAGTGGGAAGAGGTGACTCCGCGCACCTTTCGCACACTGATGCGCAGTCTCGTGCAGTCTCTCAAAGCACATAAAGTTGAATATGCTAGTCTCGCTATTAGTCGCGAACATTTTCCAAAACTCCACGTTTACGATGAACCCTGGTTTACTTCAACAATCACTGAAAACCTAACGCTCGCAGCCTACGACTACACCGTGTACAAATCAAAGCCTGACACTAAACATGCGCTCAAGGAAATAGTTATCAGCAATCAAACATCGGCACAAGCTAAAGCCGGTTTTGCACGCGGAACAATTGTCGGAGAATACACCAATACCTCGCGTGATATCGCCAACACCCATGGTGACGACCTGACCCCAAAGGCACTTGCTTTAATGGCAAAAAAACTTGCCACCGGGACAAAAGTGACCGTAAAAGTATTAGGCTTGGCTGAAATCAAAAAACAAAAACTTAATTTAGTCGAAGCAGTTGGTAAAGGGTCACACAATGAACCACAATTTATTGTCATGGAATATTTCGGTGCAAAGAATAAAAAAGAAGCGCCACTGGTTTTAATAGGAAAAGGTATTACCTACGACACGGGGGGACTTAATGTCAAGCCATCAGGATCGATGCACGACATGCATATGGATATGTCCGGAGGAAGTTCTGTTATGGCGGCGATTGTCGCTGCGAGTAAATTGGGACTTACTAAAAATATTATCGCGCTGATTCCTGCTGCGGAAAACGCAATTAGTAGTCGCAGTATGCGAGCCGGTGATATCGTAACGTCACTCTCTGGCACGACGGTAGAAATTCTTCATACCGATGCGGAAGGACGCTTAGTCCTGGCTGATGCTCTCACATATAGTGCACGGTACAATCCACGTGCGATTGTTGATGTAGCAACACTAACGGGCGCGGCCTTGGTAGCACTTGGTCAACAAGCGAGTGCCGTTATGACCCGTGACTCGGAATTAGAAACCACCCTGCGAACACTCGGGGAAGAGTCTGGGGATTTGGTCTGGCCGCTTCCACTCTGGGATGAATATAAAGCGCCTCTGAAAAGTGCGCGCGCTGATATTAGTAATATAGCTACCAACTTTGCAAAGTGGGGAGGTGCGATTGAGGGTGGAATGTTCCTCGATGCGTTTGCACCAAAAAATGTTCCGTGGGCTCACCTCGATATTGCTCCGCGGATGGACAGTATTCCCTCAGACAAACTAGCGAAAGGTGCAACCGGTGAACCTGTGCGCTTGTTAATTACATGGCTCGAAACGTATTAATCATTTTCAGTATGACTATCACGGAAATTAACGCCAAAATCATGAGTGATGAGAAGTTTGTTCTTAGTGAACTCGACACCCTGATAACCTATTACCAACTTAAGCACACCATGCGGTGGGCCCATACGCGCACCGAGGATGAAACCGAATCAGTGGCTGAGCATATTTACGGCATGCATATTTTGATAGATTATTTCTACCCGTTAATTGCCGAAACCGAGCCACTTAACTTAGAAACGATTCGTCACCTTGCTACCTGGCATGATATGGCCGAAGCCTTTGTGGGCGATATGACCACCCGAACAAAAACTAAAGAACATGAACAAAAAGAAAAAGTAGCTGAAGCAGACATAATTAAAAATGCTCCTGCACATTTAGTCACCATGCTTAAAGATGTATACGCCCAATTTGATGCCCGCGTCACGGGGGAAGCGGCGTTTGTGAAAGCTATTGATAAAATCGAACCAAACCTCCATTTGTACTTCTTATCACAAAAAGAAAAAGACTACGCTCAGTACCTCGATTTAGGCTGGACCGCGGAAGCGTACCGGACCTACCGCGAACCATACATGAGTCCCTTTCCACTCATTCAAAAGTTTGATGAGGTGCTATATGTAAAGAGTAAAGAAACCAAATTTTTTCCCTTAGAATAACCGTAGACGGTAGTGTGGTATTATTCTAGTAATTATGTCGCTCATTGCCACACCACTAGCATTCTCATTTAAATCAAATGTCTTTGAGGGGCCTTTGGAGTTGTTAATTGAATTGGTAGAAAAGCGGAAGTTACTGATTAACGATATTTCGCTCGCTGAAGTAACTGACGAATACATCAAACAGGTAAGCGCCATGCAGGAGAAATCGCTGCCGCACACGGCGCAGTTTGTGCAGTTGGCAGCTACCTTACTCTTGATTAAGTCAAAGTCTCTGTTACCAATTCTCGAGCTTACCAAAGAGGAAGAGGTGTTAATTGATGATCTTGAAGACCGGTTGCGCCAATACCAAATCTATCGCGACGCAGGGCAGTACTTAACGAGCATCTTTGGCAAAACTCCACTTTACACTCCGCGTTTTATTGCACCCAAAGAGGCGCTGTTTATTCCTGACGAATACTGCACCATTGATGCATTGCGTGAGGCCATGGATGCAGTTCTTCATAATCTCCCTAAAAAGGAAATCAAACCCAAGGTACAAGTCAAACAAACAATTAGTCTCGAAGAAATGATGAGCAATTTGCAAAAGCGTATTGAGTCACAAATTAAAACCAAGTTCTCCCAACTGCGCGCCGAAGCTCCCGAACACAAAACAGTAATTGTGGGATTCTTGGCAATTTTAGAATTAGTAAAACAGGGGAATGTACTGGTGACACAACTGGGTCGGTTTGATGATATAGAAATTGAATTAGAGCGAGGAGGGACTCCGAGGTACTATTAAAAATAGAATATAGAAAATTGAATAGGGAAGATACGGTATTCGTTAAGATTAGAAAATAAGAAACCCCGCGCCTGTCAATGACAAGTACGCGGGGGTGAATGCTTTTGACCTCAGGTGATTCTAACCTGACTGAAGTTTTTTCTCTCGGTTTTCAGAACCGGGGTCTTATTTGAAAAGTGGACTTCTTTTTGAGCCTAGGAGGGCATTACCCGACCGTGGCTCAAAGATTCATAATCGAAAGATCTTCATCGGAGAGTCACTCCCTGTTGAATCGAAACGCCAGTTTAAGGTTGACTGACAACCGTGGCCTCTTGGCCGTTCCAGGTCACCGCGATTTAAGCAGTGCAGTGGGGTCGCGAATTCGGATTTTACCCGGCATCGCCACACCTTCCTTTCGGGTCAGTTGTTCGGGTTTCGCTCGCGCTAACTCCGAGAGGTTTCCCCTGAGAAACTCAGAGGCTATAAGACCAGGTGCCCAGCCGTCGAAACGACTACTCGGCGGTGACGACCCCGAAGGAATTCGTCAGCACCAGGCCACCCAGGCCTGGTCGGCCGGTCAGGCCTGCGGGCAGTGCCCCAGGTCGACGCCGGCGCCGGTCAGATGGAGGTTCATGCAATAAAAAGGGCGGCCATTGCCCATCGGCTCGAACTTCATCATTCAGTTCTCCCACCTGAGTTGCAAACGTTGGTTTGCGTTACGTTCTCAGGTAGGAAAAACAATAGCATACTAAAATACAAAAGTCAAGCATTAGGGCTGGGGATTTTATTGTTGTCAACAGAAAAGGTCTAAAATACGTGGTTTTATCGGCCTTATTCTATGGTACACTGGTGTGTACAATGCCTTTAGATATTCTTATTGAAGGACTGCTTTTTTATAAGTCAGCCCCACAGAAAAAAGCTAGCCTTTTAAAGCTCTACTCGGTCTCAGAGGAAGATTTAAACGCTGCTATTGCTCATCTCTCGTCTCGACTCACGAATGGTGCTACTCGTCTAATTGAAACTGAGACCGAAATTGTATTAGCAGCGGCTCCAGAACTGGCTCCGTTTATTGAACAAATTCGAAAAGCCGATATTAAAAATGATATTGGTAAAGCAGGGGCTGAAACGCTTGCGATTGTGCTGTACCGTGGTCCCGTATCACGTAGCGAGATAGACCGGGTTCGGGGAGTTAATTCATCATTTATTTTGCGCAATTTATTAATTCGCGGATTAATTGAACGTAACGCGAGCGGGAAGGGGAGCGGGTACACCTTTTCAGTTACTCCCGCACTGCTTGCAACGTTAGGCGTTACTGATAATAGTTCATTACCTGAATTTGCCCGTATCACTGATGCGCTTGAACAATTTGATGAACACGCTAAGACCGAAACTGCCGTATGATCGATGATACCGACTACATGATTGATACTGTTGAAGAAACACCACAAGAATCGGTGGAAGTTCGACGGTTTCCGGTATTAGCGCAATTGTCCGTCCTCGGGCTTGTACTCGCGCTTATTTTTAGTGGAGTGTTTGTTAAGCGATTTATGAATACCGATACTGGCACTGATACTCCAGCCCCCGAAGCACCACTCGTTACGGCTCAAAATAATCTTACTGCTATAGCCACCTTAGAAAATATTTCTTTGGAAGGAAAGGCTGCGTTTGTGTATGACGTCAAAGGCAAGAAGGCGCTTTACACCAAAGGCGCCGATACGGTTCTACCGCTGGCGTCTATCACCAAACTAATGACGGCTTTGGTTGCGCACGAATTGGTTGATGATAGTAAAAAGGTTTCCGTTCCCAAATCTGCCATTTCACAATCCGGATCAAGTGGCCTACAAGAAGGGGAGCTTATTTCAGTGCAGTCATTATCTGATTACGCCATGCTTGCCTCATCAAATGACGCAGCCTATGCTTTGGCAAATGCCGTGGGTGCATTGATTGATACCAGTAACCCTAATCAAACGTTTGTAAACGCCATGAACGTGCGCGCCGAAGAGTTGGGTTTTACTAATTTTACTTTTTATAACCCTACGGGACTAGATGTAGACGCAAGCGAAGCCGGGGCTGTCGGTACGGCACGTGAAGTATCGTTCCTGATGGAATACATTCTAGAAAATTACCCGAGCATTCTCGAACCGAGCACCTTCACCAGTACTCGCGTCTACAATGAAGCAGGAAGTTACCACTCCGCTGAAAATACCAATCCGATTGTGACGCAAATTCCTAACTTGCTTGGATCTAAAACTGGTTACACTGATTTAGCCGGCGGGAACCTCACCATTGCCTTTGATGCCGGTTATAACCGACCGATTATTATTACAGTCCTTGGTTCTAGTTACGATGGTCGGTTTAGTGATGTTAAGAAATTAGTGCAAGCAGTAACGACCGCAATGGAGGAGACTGAATAAGATATGGAATACCCAATTTTTGCAATTTTAATCCCCGCTACGGTCGCCTTTATTTTTGGGATTGTATTAACGCCGATTTTGACGCACTATCTGTTTAAACATAAAGTCTGGAAAAAGACTGGCGGCAAGACAGCCCTTAATGGTACTGTCGCGACTGAATTTAATCGTCTTAAAGGTGAGGGGGAAGTAAAGACACCGCGCATGGGCGGCATAGTAATTTGGGGGTCTGTGGTTTGTACGCTTGGGTTTATATATCTTGGGCAACTATTATTTCCGCGCAGTATTTATGATGAACTGTTTTTCCTCAGTCGGTCAGAAACCTGGATTCCGTTTACTACCTTGATTATCGGAGCGCTGGTGGGATTACTTAATGATTATTATGACGTGGTTCATGGTGGCAAAGGACTTCGATTGTCAGTACGTTTAATTATCGTTACGGCACTATCAGGATTTATCGGCTGGTGGTTCTATGCCAAACTCGGCATTGATAGTGTGGGAATTCCGTTTGATGGATCGGTGTATATCGGTTGGTTAATTATCCCGTTCTTTATTTTCACTACCATCTCACTGTACGCTAGTGGTGTAATAGACGGCATTGACGGGTTATCGGGGGGAGTGTTTTCAACCATCTTTTTATCGTACGCGGGGATTGCCTTTAACCAGTCGCAATATGACCTCGCAGCTTTTTGCGCCACGGTTGCGGGCGGTATCTTGGCCTTTTTATGGTTTAACATTCCTCCGGCACGGTTTTGGATGACGGAAACTGGTTCAATGGCCTTAACCCTTACACTCGCTGTCGTAGTATTTATGACTGATGACCTGGGAGACGGGAAGGGGATATTACTGCTACCGTTAATTGGGTTACCGCTCGTTGCCACAGCAGCGTCTGTATTGATGCAAGTAACTTACCGAAAACTAACGGGTCGAAAGTTATTTAGAATTGCACCCCTCCATCACCACTTTGAAGCGATTGGTTGGCCGTCAGCTAAAGTTGTTATGCGGTACTGGGTTATTAGTATTATGTGTGCCATTGCAGGACTAGCAATCGCTACCGTTGCCTAAATTATATGAAAGCCAAGCCCGTCGACAAAATTTTATTGGCCCTCGTTATTGTGTTAGTAGTAGGTGGGTTTTTAATATTCTCCTCGGCATCACTAGGGTTACTATCTCGTAGTGGTGCTAGTTTTTCGAGCGTGGCCTTTAACCAATTTTTGTTTGGGATTGCTGGTGGGGGAACGGCGATGTTTTTGATGAGCAATCTCTTTTACCGAAACTTGCGCCAGTATGCTTTTTATATATTTATATTTTCCATCCTGATTACGCTCGCCGTATTTATACCGGGCATCGGCGCTACCCACGGGGGAGCGACTCGCTGGATTAATATTTTTGGCTTTTCCTTGCAACCCGCTGAGATTTTGAAAATTGGGTTTGTGATTTATGTAGCCACCTGGCTGTCGGGTATGAACCAGCACATCAATTCCTTTGTGTCCGGAACTTTGCCATTTATCGGGATTGTAGCTGTTGTAGGGTTTGTCATGCTTATGCAACCAGATACTGACACGTTTATGATTATGGCTGCGGCTGGGTTGGCGATGTTTATTACCGCCGGTGGCCGATGGCGCGATGTGGGGGTGATGGTGCTGTCCGCTGTTATTTTGCTCGCTATTGTCGCGATGATGCGACCGTATATCATGGATCGCTTAACTACCTTTATGCACCCGGAGAGTGACCCACAAGGCGCCGGGTATCAGATTCAACAATCACTGATTGCCGTGGGTTCAGGTGGATTTTCTGGGCGTGGGTTTGGCCAGAGTATTCAAAAATTTGAATACTTACCTGAACCAATTGGGGACTCTATTTTTGCGGTGTACTCAGAGGAATTTGGTTTTGTAGGGAGTGTGATGTTAATTGTATTATTTTTATCCTTTACCTTCCGTGGGTTTAAGATTGCGGCGGTCGCACCGGATATGTTTGGGATGTTGCTGGTAGTTGGGTTTATGACCATTATAGTGTTGCAGGCGTTTTTGAATATTGGTGCGATGCTCGGGGTCGCGCCGCTGTCGGGATTACCGTTACCATTTATTAGTCACGGAGGAACAGCGTTGCTTGCTACCTTAACGATGGTGGGAATTGTGTTAAATGTGTCCAAGTACCGCAAGAGCAGTGTGCGTCCATGATAGAATAATGCAATATGAGAATTGCGTTTGTCGGTGGTGGTACCGGTGGTCATTTTTATCCGTTGATTGCAACAGCCGAAGCCATTCGCGCCGTTAACCCTATTGCTGAACTAATTTACATAGGCCCCACCTCATTTGATGAAGCTGAACTCCAAGCACACAACATCCGTCACGTGTACTGTCCGGCAGGAAAAGTACGTCGTTATTTTTCACTGCAAAACTTTTTGGATATGTGGAAGACGTTTGGGGGAGTGTTCGTAGCCTGGTACCAACTATTTATCTGGTACCCTGATGTGATTTTTAGTAAAGGCGGATACACCAGCGTGCCGGTTTTATTAATGGCACGTTTCTATCGTATCCCCGTAGTGATTCATGAATCAGACAGCAAGCCCGGTCGCGCTAGTTTGCTTGCTCGAAACTTTGCTCGCTACATTGGTATTGCGTACCCCGAGGTAGCCGAACACTTTCCGGCTGATAAAACTGCGCTTGTTGGAATTCCGATTCGTCGTGTCATTGCCAATATTGATAGTGATCCATTTACTAAACTCGGTATCCCGAATGACGCTCCGTTGATTTACATCACCGGTGGTTCGCTCGGTGCTGACCGAATTAACGGTCTGATTTTAAAGTCGCTCACTCGACTGTTGCCCCAATATCGAATCTTTCACCAGACTGGAACAGAACTTGAACACACTGTGATTCAAACCGCTCAAGCATTGGTCACTGACCCGGCGTTACTCAGTCGCTACTACGTAAAAGGGAAGGTAACGGCGAGTACCGTTGCAGCCCTTTTGGATGCGGCGAGTATCGTCATTACCCGCGCGGGCAGTACATCATTATTTGAAATTGCCTTACATGGCAAGCCATCAATTGTTATTCCTATTCCTGAGGAAATCAGTCACGATCAACGCACTAATGCCTACGCCTACGCCCGTACCGGCGCGGCTTCCGTGCTTGAGGAAGGGAACTTAACCGAGAATTTGCTTACCGCCGAAATCCAGTCTATTATGGGGGACCCTGATAAATATCAACATATGTGTGCTTCAGCACGAGCCTTTGCTCGCCCTGACGCGGCGCAACTGGTAGCGACAGCACTTTTGTCAATCGGGATTGAACATGGATCATAATGCAGATGCTAAAAAAGTAGTAACGCGTTTCGCCCCGTCTCCGACGGGTTTTATGCATATTGGCGGTATTCGGACAGCTCTGTTTGCGTACCTCTACGCGCGCAAGCATAACGGCACGTTTATTCTCCGTATCGAAGATACCGACAAGGAACGTGAAGTTGCTGGCTCTATCGAACAAATCAAAGAAGCCTTGCAGTGGCTTGGTATTACCTGGGACTATGGTCCGGGTACTGACACACCGTTTGGTTCATGTATTCAATCAGAACGTCTCCCTACCTATTTAGAGTTTGCGCACCAATTAATTGCCAAAGGTCTCGCGTATCCCGACCCGTATACCACCGAAGAGGTCGCAGCTTTTAAAGAAAGTGCCATCGCAGCCAAGCGACCATTTTTATTTCGAGACCATAGACCAGAAGTCTTTGAAACCTGGGACGGCACCAAGCCCTTGCGCTTAAAGGTGCCTGACATTAAACGCTACACCTGGCACGATGAAGTGCGCGGGGAACTGTCGGCCGGGGAAGAGATGCTCGATGATGTGATTTTAATTAAATCAGACGGCTACCCAACATACAATTTTGCCCACATTATTGATGACCATCTGATGGGAGTGACGCATATCATGCGTGGAGATGAGTTTATTTCGAGTCAGCCAAAGTTTTTGAGCATCTATGATGCGCTTGATATTCCATACCCAACCTTTGTAACGTTACCGCCAATTCTCCGTGACGACCGCACCAAAAAACTTGGTAAACGAGATGGTGCCAAAGACATTTTAGATTACCGCACTGACGGCTACTTGCCGGAAGCCATGGTGAACTTTTTAGCGTTAACTGGCTGGAACCCCGGCACTGAACAGGAAGTATTTTCACATGATGAACTCATCACCGCCTTTGATATTTCAAAAATTCAAAAAGCCGGCGCAGTATTTAATGAAGAAAAGTTACTCTGGATGAACCGTCAGCACTTAAACGCCCTGTCAAACGAAGCGTTTATGGAGTACCTGCTACCAGCAATCCCCGAGCAACTATCAGCACTGCCACAGTACACTATCAACACCCTCACGCGATTAGTACCTACCATTCGTGAACGAATCAACACCCTCGCTGAATTCCACACGGAAGTTACTGCCGGAGAATATGACTGGGCTTTTACTGCACCTGACTACGAAACCTCAATTTTAAAGTGGAAAAACGATACGGACGCTACCCAAGCCCTTCCACGACTAAAAATGGCCCTAGAATTGCTTAAAAATGCTGATTTTAGCTCCTCTGAGACAATAAAGGCAGCATTATGGCCCTACGCAGAAGAAGTAGGGAAGGGAGAGCTTTTATGGCCGCTACGGGTCTGTTTATCAGGTAAAATTCAGTCTCCTGACCCATTTACTATTGCGTATAGTATTGGCCAAGTGGAAACGCTTGCTCGGATAGAAACCGCTTGTGATAAACTACAAGGGTAATGACCGTACCTAAATTTTTTGTTACTTTTCTCTTAGGCTTAGTACTTATCCCATCCTTCTGGTGGGGGACTAATCATGTCCGCGCACAAGTAGATATCGAAGCTTTGCAAACGGAAATTCGTGATCGAAACAACCGATTAGGTGAAATTGAAAAAGAAATTGCAAAGTACGAAGCGTCACTCAAAGAAGTGGGCGGAGAAAAGAAAACATTGCAAAACGCCATTGCAAGATTAGAACTTGAACGCGGCAAGGTTCAGGCGGAAATTAAATACACTGAGCAAAAAATTAACTCCACTGATCTTGAGATTAATAAACTGATTTTAGAAATCAATACCGCCGAGAATGATATCAGTAAAAACGAAGCTGCCATTGCAGAGACCATTCGTCGTATCTACAAGTCCGAGCAAGTGACTATGATCGAAGCGATGTTACAAAATGAACGACTCTCAGAATTTTGGAGCACTCTGCAAACGCTTGATCGAGTACGTAACAGTATGAACGAACGTGTTGCCAATCTCGTCACCTTACAAAAAACGCTCGAAGAAAAACGCGACCAAACCTCTGAAAGACGTGGGGAATTAGTGAGTCTCAAAAATCAATACAGTGATCAAAGTTCTGTATTAGCTAGCAATAAAGCCGAACGTTCTGAGCTACTCGTTGCAACAAAAAACGAAGAAGCTAATTTCCAAAAACTGCTCAAACAAAAACAAGCAGCCCGCGAACAAATTGTAAAAGAAATGCGCGACTTTGAAGCGAAGCTGACGTTTATCCTTAACCCCAATACTATCCCGGCTTCTGGATCACGCGTGTTTGATTGGCCACTTAAAAATATTGTGGTAACGCAATATTTCGGCGGAACTGAATTTGCAAAACGAAATGCTGGCGCCTATGGTGGGCGAGCGTACCACCCGGGGGTAGACTTTGGTGTTCCGTCAGGCAGTCAAATCACGGCGCCGCTTGCGGGAACAGTTCGTGCGACTGGTAACACGGACGCAGTGCCGGGTTGTTACTCATGGGGTAAATGGACGCTGATTGATCACGCCAACGGACTCGCAACTTTATACGCGCACCAAAGTGTGCAAAGTGTCGTACCCGGACAACGAGTAGCAACCGGGGAAGTCATTGGTTATTCCGGTAACACCGGCTATTCAACCGGCCCGCACCTCCACTTTACCGTATACGCCAAAGACGGAGTTAGTGTCCGTAAATTCAACGAAATCAAAGCCGTAACAAGTTGTGGAGCAGCCACCACCCCAGTAGCCGCCACCGAAGCGTACCTCGACCCGATGTTATACCTGCCTCCGTACTAGAAAATCATTCCATGTCTCATTTGTACACACTGCAAAACATCAAACAGATTATTTCTGTTACTAAATTTAATTGTAAAGACAGCATACAATCAATACCTAATCCCACACTTAAGAAGAAAGTACTCGGACAGTATAAACAGGTAGAAATTTTTAGAATTGTTTACAAAGTAAAGTCGCTAAAAGTTATTGGTTATATCGCAATACCAAAATCAGGTGAAAATTTACCATGCATTATTCACTTACGCGGTGGTAGTAAAGATTTTGGCATGATTACTTCCAAAGCAATTTTGGGAAATATGCTAAATTACTCATCGGAAGGGTATGTAGTCATTACCACTCAATACCCTGGAGTAGAAGGTGGCGACGGTAAAGATGAAATGGGAGGCAACCATGATATCGAGAGTATAAAATTACTGCGAGAAATTTTAAAGAAAATCCCCCAAGCTGATTCAGGCAATTTAGGTATCAAAGGTCATTCTAGAGGTGGGTTGATGGTGTATATGTTACTTCGTGAAGTAAAATGGATAAAAGCAGCAGTAATTGCTGGAGCGCCCACCGATCAAGTAAATCGAACAGGGGATAGACCTGGCTGGAAAGAGCACCAAAAAGAAATGTGGGGCGGTTCTAAAATGGAGACCATCAAAAGATCACCAATACGGTGGGTAAATGAATTATCAAAAAAGGCACCTTTACTTATCATGCATGGTTCAGCTGATTGGAGAGTGCTACCTCGTCACAGCCTAGAAATATTGCCATTATTAGCTCAAGCCACTATACCTCATCGATTTATTTTATTTGAAGGGGCGGATCATGGAATTTCAGAATATCGACTTGAATATCATAGGCAAACTATGGATTGGTTTAATAGATTTTTAATTAATAAAGAACATAAAGGATGTAATTAGAATTCCATAGCCGCGGAGTATTACAGGGGATCATAACGATAGGAGCAAGGGTAAAGTCACAATGTTAGATACCTCTTAAAATCATG
>JAZKIJ010000004.1:0-21176 GCA_040384905.1 Patescibacteria group bacterium | reverse complement strand
CTCTACCAAACCTAAAACCGCACGGTGAATAATATGCAACCAAAGTTAATTTGCTTTGATTTTGATGATACTCTAACTACCGAAAATAGTTGGTTTAATCTGAATACGGCAATGGGAATTTTTCCTGAGGAAGACTATGCAATGTATCTCGAATATAAAAATGGCGAAGTTACGTATAAGGAATGGACGACTAAAATTGAAAATTTATATAAAGAAAGGGGACTCGCTACTCGTGAAAAAATTACCCAAGCGCTTGAGCAATTCACCCTACGAACAGACGCCATTGAAACTATTAATGAATTACAATCACGCGGTTATGAAATTATTATCATTTCTGGCAGTTTTGACATAACAATTGCGCACGCATCAAAAATACTGGACATCACTACGTTTAAAGCAGGTACAAACATAATCTTTACTGAAGATGGGGCCTTTTCACATTTTGTGAATTATGGGGAAGAAGACCTCACAAAGTTAAATCAACTTACAGAAATTTGTAAACAAAAAAATATTCAATTATCTGACTGTGTTTGTGTAGGGGACGGAGCAAACGATTTAGAACTTTTTAAAGCTACGGGTAATGGTATCTGCTTTACTAATGGTTCAGCCGAGGTCAAGTCAGCGGCAAAATATCAAATTGAAAATCTTATCGACTTGCTTACCATACTTACATAATCACAAGATAGGGTAGTTAAGTAATAATTTGACATCACTCTACAAAAGAATAGTATATGAACCAGAGAAAATAGGTTCTACCTAAGCGGGAGGTCACAATGGCTGTTTATATCATTACACAAATTCAAAACCTTGTTGACGAGGCACGAGGAGTTCAGGAATTTAAAATGTATACCAAGCGTGTACTTAGCAGAAAACAACATTCAGAGAAAACCTTAGCCGACGCTGTTGAAGAATTTCATGAGTCATTTTTAACCACAGAAGAAGCCAAAGCTGGCTGGTCACTAGTCGGCGCATCATCGGTACATGTTTTATCAAAATTTTTTTATACTGAAAATTTTGATAAATTTGATGATGATTTGCGCCCACAACAGCTTCAGCCTACAGCTACGTTTGTAATATAATTTTACGAGCCCACCAATACTGGTGGGCTCGAAATTTTTTACACAAACAGGGAAGTGTGAATAATCTTTTAAGGCACGTGACTTCCCTAGTATTTTTTAAAAAATATTTTTTGTAACTGATACTGTACTGTCTACATACAATTAGTCATTAGCAACAATAAGTTTAAAAACACTAGACTTCGTATCACTCCATTCACATACTCGGCTAGCACAGAACATTTTTTGATACTTTGTATTAGGTACCCTTACTCGTGAATATTTTCACATGATGTAGATGTCGTCTCAAATCATGCATGATGCTTAGAATCGAATTTTGAGCTTCATAGAATGGGGTCTAGGAGCTAAAAAGAGGTACTTAGGTACCAGTACCAAAAAAGTCTCAAATTGAGAAATTTACGTATTTTGATAAAAATAGTTATGTGTAGATAATCATGAATAAAAAGTAATACAAAAAATTTATAGTGGAAAAAAGAAAGCTAGAAACGAAAGAATCTGGAGTAAATAAACTATTTATTAAAACAGTAAAACTAAATAGCTACACAAATTCATTGAAGTCGATATAAGTATCAAATGCCGAACTATATAAATACGTAAATAAAACAACATATGTTATACCCACACTTCGTTTTACATATATTGTGCGAACCATACTATATGATATGATATTTGGGTATGGCAACTCGTAAATCCACCACCCCACTCAAAGAGCACGTTCTCCCCTTTATTGATTACTGTGAAATTGAAAAAGGTCTTTCTTCAAACACTCAGCGCAATTATCAACAGTACCTCAACCTTTTTATTAAATGGCTATCGGTAAACAAAACACCAGATTTGTTACCACACGAATTAACTCCAGAACACATCTGGGATTATCGACTCTATATTGCTCGTACATACAAAACGCTTCGAAACGAAAATTTGAGTAAGAAGTCACAAAACTACTACCTTATCGCCTTACGTTCCCTGCTCGCCTTCCTGGCTGATAGAGATATTGAAACACTTCCTTCAAGCAAAGTTAAGTTAGCAAAGCAAAAAGCAGAAGAAACTATTTCCTTTTTGGATGTATTAGATATTGAAGCAATGCTATTAGTTCCAGATATATCAACTATTAATGGTTTGCGTGATCGGACCATTATGGAGCTCTTCTTCTCTTCAGGCATGCGTATCTCAGAGTTGACTGCTTTAAACCAAGATCAAATGTCAATGTTAAAAGATAATGCAGTTGATAAAACATATGAATTATCTATCATTGGTAAAGGTAAACATATTCGCACCATCTTTATTTCACCTCGATCAGCTCTTTGGATTCGTGAATATTTAAATAAGCGACATGATGTCGAAAAACCACTTTTCATCAATACTAGTTCAAATAGTGAAGAACGACGCCTTACTCCCCGCTCGATTCAATTAATGATTCAGCGCAGCTCCCTACTTGCGGGAGTGTCAAAAAAAGTAACACCTCATACCTTACGTCACACCTACGCTACTGATTTACTAAACCGCGGCGCGGACTTACGGTCGGTACAAGAACTGCTAGGACATAAAAATGTTGCTACCACACAAATCTACACTCACGTTACTAACAAACGACTGCGTGATATACATGAAAAATTTCATGGTGGAAAAGACTTTAAAAGTTAAAATATAATATCTTTATGACTCCCCTCCCCTGGCATGAAGTTGAACAAAAAATATTAACCGAGGAACGTTGGCTTAATGAAGTTTTTGATTTTGGACCATTTTCAGGTGAAGATTCTACACCAGTACCTCCAGGGCTTTCTAATGATAAAATGCTGCGTCAGATAGCAATTGCAATAGTTAATGGTCAAATAGAAGCTTGTGAAATACAAAGTGCTTTAGAATTTCGATTATGGACAAATATAAATATTAACATCGATGAAATTGATGAGGGAAATGAAAGGCATGGTAGCCAATGGCATCGCTCAATGATGAGTATAGTCAAACAACATTTCATTAATGAAGGTTTTGAAGTTGTTAATGAACCATATTTAAGTATAGGTCGTGCTGATTTAGGTGTATACAAGTCAGGATATCCTGATATGTTTGTAGAAATTGGAACAACATCACTTTTCAAAACATGGTTTAACATGAAAACCATGCCAAATAAAATACTACTTTTCGTACCAACTACAGCATATGCGATTGAATTTAAAATTAAAGAAAGTTCAACTTCTCAAATTTTTTAACTTAATTATATAAACATGCAAAACCTCCCTCTTTTTGATGACTTCCTTCTACATATTCAGGCAAATAACTATTCCCTGGAAACTATATATAATTATGAGCGAGATTTAGAAGCTTTCTCAAATTTTCTTGAAAAAGAATTAGAAGGACTTACGTTTAATAATGTAACGAAAAACACCCTCGAGCAATACAAGGCATACCTCATCTCACCCACTCGCAAAACCTCAGGTGGCAATGGGTCTGTAATAAAATTAAAAAATGGATCAATTAATCGTTACCTTGCTTCCCTTCGTCGGTACATTTCTTTTTTGATAGATATGAATGAACCAACTCCGGTTACACCTAGTGCAATAAAACTTCTTCGAAATCAAAAAACATCTATCCCATTGCTAGAGCTTAATGAACTGATTAAACTAATTGAGTGCCCCACTACCCTAGAGAAAGACGAGTTTGTAGCGGCCCGGAACCGAGCGTTACTTGAAACGTTATTTGCGAGCGGTATGCGTATCTCTGAACTTATTAGCCTCAAAATTAGCCAACTCGATCACACGGGCAAAATATACATATTAGGTAAAGGACGTAAACAGCGATTCATCTACCTCACCGCTCGAGCGGAGGGTTATATCCGTGCCTACTTAAAAATGCGTGATGATGATTGCCCGTATATCTTTGTCGCTCGCCGAGGCCTCAACGCCAAGGACATTAAAAAACATATCTCGGCTAATTACCTGCAAATGAAAATCAAATGGTACAGAGAAATGCTTGGTATCAGTATTCCTACCAGTGCTCACTCTCTTCGTCACGGCTTTGCCACCTACCTAGCCGAACAAGGCGCCAACCCCGCCGCTATCCAAGTACTGTTAGGTCACGAGTCTCTAGAAACCACTTCCCGTTACGTGCATGCAAGCGACCGTTACGCTGAAACGACACACAAAGAGTTCCATCCCTTAAAAAAATAAGGATGATGTATACTACTCATATAATCAATGTAATAGTATTTATGAAAATAGTTTTAAACATTTCTCAAGTTTTAATTGCCTTGTATACCATAACAGGTGCTCTGTATATGATGGGAAATTATGATGTACTAGCGACTTCGCAGGCCTTCTCTACCCTACCCTCATCCTTTTGGGTCGGCTTAGGCATTACCCAAATTCTATTGGCAGTAATTTTAATTGTTGCACTATTCTACAAACCAGCTCAAGCACATAGTAAATGCACTGCTCTACTGTTAGCTGGACTCTCATTAGTGGGTCTTGTTCTTTACAGTGCTTATAGTGGATTCCCGGGCATGTTGTGGGCAATACTACCTGCCTTCCTCTATCTAGGTATCGCGCATAAAAATAAATACGCTTTAATAAAAAGCTACCAGTAAGCTATAAAAAATCACCTGGTTCTATACCATCAAATGATTTATTTTTAAAATAGAAATATCTGGGCCCGCGTGCAGGCCCAGATATATTTTTTCTTTTCATCGCACCGCATCATGAGAGCGGTTGCACATCAGCTATAAACGGACCTTTTGGTTGCTTGAAGTGAACCGTTGATCGCGCCATCAATGTGCCCATACACCAATCGGCAAATGGAAACACGACATTGTAGTTTTTACCCATAAAGCGATGATGCAACAGATGATGACCGTTTAAGCGCCGAAACAGCCATGACTTTTCTAAACGACGCTCTTTAGGAAGGTGCATACACCAGTGCAAATACTCATACGCTATATAATACAATGTTGATAAAATCGTACCCGTAAGTACCATTACCCACTCATGCGGAAAATCGAATAAAGCCATAACCACAAAATACGGGAGTGAACCAAATCCAATCAGCACAAGCGCCCACCGCTTCATGTCAATGATTTCCTTATCATCATCATGTTGCAGGTGATATCGATGATCAAACTTAAATTTCATATGATGAATTCTCGTGTGACCTTCAAACCAAATTTTAAAGTACGATATTGGACGGTGCAGCAAGTATTTATGCACAGCCCATTCAAAGAAAGAAGCTGAAATGAGTCCAGCCCCCAGAGTGAGTGCTATCACGAGAGCCAGTACCATTTGATCCTCCATTTCTGATCTAGGTAAATTTTATCACAAACAGTCAATAATATATGTTTTTAATTAGTATTATGTAAAAGTTATACATTAGGAAAACGTTTCTTTCTATCTTTTGTGTAGTAAAACCATGGTTTAGCGGGGCCCCCGTTCATAAAGTCGATGACAGCTAGGTAGGTATCTAGCACACAGGGGTCTTGGCGGGTTCCACTCTTTTTGCACATTTTTTGGTAGAGAGTGTAGGCATCGAGCTTCTTTAATTGCACTGGTGATGTTACACCCAGAAATAGAAAATCTCGCTCCATCGCCTTCCCTACGTTAGGGATATCGGTAAACTTTTTAACTTCAGCGGCTCGATTTACTTTTGCCATAATAATTTATATCGCTTTTTTAATAGCTTCATAGTGAGCTTTGGTAATCGGCATGATGGAGAGTCTATTCCCTTTCCTGACGAGAGGCAGGGTTTCAAATTTTGGATTTAGTTTTAATTCTGCGAGAGAAAGCAGTCGAGGAAACTTTGCTACAAACTGCACATCAAATGACAGCCAGCGTGGATTATCAGGTTTAGAACCCTTATCAAAATACTTACTGCTAGCCTTAAACTGTGACGGGTCGGGATAGGCACGCTCTACCACCTCCATCTCCCCCACTATGCCGATATCTTTAGTGCTCGAATGATAAAAGAACGCCCGGTCCCCAACATTCATACCATCCCGAATCATATTCCGTACCTGATAGTTACGAATCCCATCCCAAATGGACACGTTCTTTTTCTGCAAATCATCAATACTAAACTCATCAGGCTCACTCTTCATAATCCAGTAATTAGGTGTCTTTGCCATAATAACCCTCAGTATAGCAGATACAAAAAGAACCCCGTACGGGGTTCTTTTTGAGTTTCGTGGAGATATAGTTGTTTCTAAAATTTCTAGATACAAGGCGACCAGGAGAGAATTCGTGAGCCGTACTTTTTGTACGGTGAATGAATTCTCGACGCAGGCAACGCAGTAGGTAGGAATTTTTGGAATAACTACTAGATGTTTACGGCTAGCGTCTGTGCCCAACAAGGAGCCGACGCATTCCAAGGCTGTGTTCCCTGCTTCTCATAGAGATGTCGGGCATAGGCCATGTTGTCGTAAATATCATGAAGGTCTAGCCCGAGAGCAGCTGCAGTAGCCGCGTGATACCGTTTGTTAATTTGCATAACACCCGTATCCGCACTGTCTACCTTACCGCGGAGAACCGATCCGTCAGCAAGGGTATGCTGGAAGGTCGATTCACAACGAGCCACCTGAATCATGACTGGAATATCTTTGAAGTAGTTTCGAACAATTGCTTCAGTATTTACCAATACCGGTTTTGCTTTCGTTTCAGCCGTTACTACTTTACTCGAGTCAGTCACAATCTTTCCATACGCGGCACTCTGTGGGACTGCATAAGCGGTTGACACTGAGAGCGCAGCGAGGATTAGAGTGGATATAATAAGCCAATTGTCTTAAGTTATAAATACAAGCTGATACCTTGTAACCGCACTATCCTATCACGATTTTGCTGGTTTTAAGATAATAGCATATTTATCACCTTATGTCAATCAAATCGGCGCCTTTTGGCCAGTGAATGCTTCAATAATATCTATATTTAGAGCCATATTTTTACCATATTGCCGGACACTAAAAATAATATTCTAATATAGAACACGGTGTGATTATTGTGTCGATACATTACCGCGCTTGTAAACGACTCATCATCTCCAAATGGGAGCAAACGCTCTCTACGGGCACATTGGGAGGTCTATTCCCCTCCATCATGCGCCTATGGACCGCTAACATATCGTCAAATTCTTGACGTTCCTGCATTAATTCGCGTCGACCCATGGCCTTACCCTGCAACCACGGGAACACACCACAGACATGAAAGGAAAATTCACTGGTTGTGGTACCCAACAACCGTACCGTTGCTCCCGATAGTAATAAGGCGCGTTCTTTATCAGTCATTTCCCCGTCAGATATACGCCACAAGGCTCCGGTTGTATCTTTAAAGTTAATAACCTCGTTCTCCCCTCCTGATTCGGGAGTGTGAATTTCACCGAGTAATCTACCTTTAGCAGGCATTTGCCACATTTTTCGTTCACTTTTTTCCATAGACATATACATAGATATTTGTTGCCCCAACGTACGATCAACTACATATCCCAACCCCAGTGCATGAAATAGGACTGAGCCGATGACAGTACACGCGAGACTACTACCGAGAATAACAAACGTCCCGTACCGATAGCCACGTTTAGTTTTTTTGACCTCAAACACCGTTAAGTACGCCATCAAGGAGAAAAGCACGAGCCATAAATACGGCATACTTTGTATGAGGAAGGTGACAAAATTTTCGTGAGTCGCTTCATAGAGGGCGTAGGTGGCGCTTAAGGCTACATACGCCGTCACCGATAAGGCGGCTGAACCAAAAATCACGGTACCGAGCCAAATTAGCCACAATATGCCTTCACCAACAAAGAACTGCCACCGAGGTGTGGGCGTTATCGCCTCTTGTTCAATACGTTCTAACACCCGTACCGCGGTACTTGGCTTTGTCTCGGATGCGTATGGAGGAATTAGTGGTGTTGTCATGATGGTGGGGTTACAGGGAGTTTTGTGGGAGAAAGAAGTGCTTCGAGCTTTTTCTTTCCGCGGGAGATGAGGGTACCGACAGTACCGATGGGTATTTTTAAAATATCCGAAATTTCATCATATTCTTTATATTCAAAAAAGCGAAGGATGATGGGGTCCCGGTACTTTGCTTCGAGAGTAGTCAGTGCCTGGTGAAGCAACTTGGCATCAATACTCGAATCAACCAGTTGTTCAGCGTTCGCCATGGTATCCGGGATAAATAAAAATAATTCATCGATATCACCTGACATGTGCCCCTCAGGCCGAACACTTTTTTTACGGTACCACGAGATAACTTCGTTGTGTGCAATCCGATAAATCCAGGAAGAAAACGAAAGATTTCGATCAAACCCATTGAGGTTTTTATAGACCTTAATAAAAATCTCCTGCAATAAATCTTGCCTATCTTCATGAACACTCACGCCAAGTCGTCTGATGTATCGTTGCAACTTCTCTTCAAAACGCTCAACAATCACCTCAAAGTAACTGCGATCATGCAGCGTTCGCGTAACGATTTCCTCGTCCGATAAATCAGTAATTATCTCGGGTGACAGCATATAGTATTACGTACTATACCATTATATTATTTCAGTTTTGCGTTGCCTATAAGGTGTAGTAACATAGAGCCATGAAATCATATATTTTTGGAGTTACGCTGTTACTAGGAGCCCTGATTGCACCGAGCGCCACCCACGCATATAAGACGACCGGACAAACAGCTGTTGACCTTGGTAATGGCACTGCCCTGTTTACCGTATCGTATACCTTTGGTTTTTTAAACCGAGAAGTATATATGCCTATTATGGCGGACCGCAATAAAGACTTTGATGACAAGGGTACCGATGCTGGCTACAGTATTTTATTTAACGGTACAAACGAAGCCAAAGCCACCACTTCAATCTTAACGTCAAATACCGCCACCGCTAGTCTTAATTACACTGTTTTACCGGGCAAATCAAAGGCCATTGTGGTATCAGATGCCGAAATTAAAGACGGTCGTTACTATTTACCTAAAGGTAAATCAGGCACCTTTACGATGGTAGCTTTGGTTGATTTAAGTAAGACTACCCAAAAAGATGACGTCTCCCTACTTATGACTTCCCTTCCCTTTACAATGATTGATAACAAAAAACGGATTGAAGCCCGACTCAATCCTACTGAACTGCAATACTATAAAACGCCTGAGGTTTCCCTCAAGATATAAGAGTTTGGTAGTAGCAACGCAAGGACACCATCCTTGCGTTTGACATATATACTGGCTGTATCATTGCAAAATGATAATTTTGTGATATAATTTTTTTCTATGGAATTCCCGATGCGCGTAAACAAATATCTCGCTCACACTGGCATTGCGTCCCGTCGTGAGGCTGACCTACTCGTTGAGAAACGACAGGTTCTCATTAATGGCAAAAAAGCCGTTGCCGGCCAGCAAGTAGAAGCTACTGACGTCGTGACCATCAAAGGCGAAACAAAAGACAAGCAGTATCTTGCCTACTACAAAGGGCGCGGAACTATCTCTCACTCACCAAACGAAAAAGAGGTTGATATTGTGATGCGTCTTGAACGTGACTTTGGTATTACCAATATGGCACCGGTGGGAAGGTTAGACAAAGCTTCTGAAGGACTCATTATTGTAACTAGTGATGGACGAATTACCGCTCCCCTCCTCTCTCCTGAATCAGGTGTTGAAAAGGAATACCAAGTAGAAGTCGACAAAAAAATCTCCACGTTATTTGTACACTTAATGCAAAATGGAGTTGATATTGAAGGCTACCAAACCAAGCCCACCATCGTAAAGCCTTCAACTAAAAACGAACATAAATTTAACATTACTCTCACTGAAGGAAAAAAACACCAAATCAGACGGATGTGTGCTGCGCTTGGCTACCAAGTAAAAAACCTCAAACGGGTGCGCATTGCTAATATTGAACTAAAAAATATTAAACCCAATCAGTACCGGAAAATTACCGGACCAGAACTGAAAGATTTTTTAACCCTCCTCAACTTACAATAAACAAACGCGCGAACTATAGTTCGCGCGTTTTTGTATAGTGAATCCCTACAGAGTTACTCGTGAGTGAATTGTTGTTTTGTATGGGTTTACAATGTTTAATTGAAAGAACAAAGGAAAGGCCGCTATTTGCATGGTGAGCAAAAAGCGGCCTGGCTTCATCCGTAGATTTTCATCAACTCTTCTTCTACATCGACTGGAGCTGGCATTTTACTTTCAAGCCGTTTGATCTCGCCCTCAATCAGATGGCAAATTGCTGGCGTAACCCCGACCGCAATCAAGGCAGCGCTTTGACCATCGGCGGAACGTTTATTGAATCGCATCAGAACTTTTTCTTTCTCCAAACGATTCACCATACGTTCAATAAAGCGATTAATCACCGGTGACTGACCGACCGCAAATTGAGCATAGACTACTTTGTCGTTCGGCTGGATTCGAACAAGCGCGTCAACGATATTTTCATTTTGTATCGACTTCTTGTAGGTACTTACCTTTTCTACTTCGTTGAGTTGGTTAGAACGAGACGTATCGACATCACGAGCTGAATTATTCGACTCCATGTGGGTACTTCCTATATTTGAGTTCGTTTCTTTCGCTACCGTACTACACATAGTAATACTTGTAAACCCCAGTAAAAGTTACAGTAGTTTAATAGGAAAATAAAAAAACGACCCCAGGTGGGGCCCTTTTTTTAATCGTTAACTTCCTCGCTTTCGGTCGCCTTCCTTCAATTTTGCTTTTCGGAGACGTACAGACTGTGGAGTAACTTCGAGGTATTCATCGTCAGCCATGATTTCGAGTCCAATTTCGATAGACACAATCCGTGGGTTTACCAGGTTAATCGCTTCGTCGGTTCCTGATGAACGCATGTTCGTGAGCTGTTTACCTTTGGTTGGGTTTACGGTCATTTCTTCACCTTTACTGGTGTTTCCGATAACCATTCCTTCATACACTTCTGTTCCCGCAGTAATGTAGAGCTGGCCGCGGTCTTGCAGTCCATAGAGAGCAAACCCAAGCGCTTTACCTTGCACCATTGAGATCATTGACCCTACTTGGCGCTTCTTGATTTCACCAGCATACGGGCGGAACCCAAGTACTCGTGACGCCAAGATTCCATCACCTTTGGTATCAACCACAAATTGGTTCTTGTATCCGAGAAGTCCTCGCGTTGGTCCTTCAAGCATGATACGCACTTGGTTTTCATGCATAATCATATTAGTCATTGTAAACGCGCGGGTTCCCAATCGTTCAATTACGGCCCCCTGGAATTCTGATGGAATATCAACCGTCACTTCTTCAAACGGTTCAGATTTTACACCATCAATTTCTTTGATAATTACTTGTGGTTGAGACACAGCGAGTTCATATCCTTCACGACGCATATTTTCGAGCAGAATCGCGATGTGCATTTCTCCACGACCACGTACTTCAAAACTATCTCCTTGATCAAAGTTTACTTGGAGTCCTACGTTTACTTGGAGTTCTTTTTCAAGTCGTTCCTTGATTTGACGACTCGTCACGTACTTCCCTTCACGTCCGGCAAACGGAGAACTGTTGGGCATAAACTGGAGCGCAATAGTAGGTTCGTCTACCTTGATAGCCGGCAACGGTACGGCGGCATCGGAATCAGTTAATGTGTCTCCAATATTAATATCTTCAAAACCGGCAATCATCACAATGTCTCCAGCAAATACTTCTGGTGACTCAACTTTAGAAATTCCTTTAAAGGTATTAAGTTTAACGACTTTACCTTTGCGGTTGTCTTGTCCATCATGCTTCACAATCAATTGTTGGTTAGCTTTCACTGAACCTTCATACACGCGAGCCACCGCGAGCCGTCCGAGGAAGTTGTCATACCCGAGGTTAAATACTTGTGCGCGTAATGCTTCACCAGGAACAAACGCTCGAGCTGGAGGTACGAGCTCCAAAATAACATCAAGCAGTGGAGAAAGATCTACCATTTCATCGTTTACATTTCGTTTGGCTTTTCCTTCACGACCAATAGCGTACACCGTGGTGAAATCACATTGTTCGTCGTTAGCACCAAGTTCAAGGAAGAGTTCAAGTACTTGTTCTTCAGCTCGAGGAATGTCAGCCGCTGGCTTGTCGATTTTATTTAACACTACAATTGGCTTAAGTCCAAGTTCAAGAGACTTCTTGAGCACAAAGCGCGTCTGAGGCATTGGGCCTTCTTGCGCATCTACTACCAATAACACACAGTCAATTGACCGCAATACACGTTCTACCTCAGAACCAAAGTCGGCGTGACCTGGCGTATCCACAATATTGATTTTTGTATCCTTGTACTCAATTGAAGTATTTTTCGCGTAAATAGTAATTCCCCGCTCTTGTTCAAGCGCGTTACTATCCATTGAAGCGTCTTTTTCACGAGCGCCTGTTTGCTCCATCAGAGCATCAGTGAGGGTGGTTTTACCATGGTCTACGTGAGCGATAATAGCAATATTGCGGATTTCTTTTGACATATAAATAAAGTAATAATTAAACGTTTCGCCCTAGAGAGACTAGAAAGGCGCGCAAGATAAGGGGCGCGCCCAAAACCCAAATACAATACCGTTTTTTGCCTGTTTTGTCTAGTATATGTCGGAGGTTGATTTACCTCACTTTCCTCTAGCTACTTTGATAAATGACTATAGAGAATGGGCCACGTTTTGACGTGACCCATTATTTTACAACCTTTAGTGTAATGGAATAAACTGCATCCAAATGATACTCATAATCCCTAACGCCACAAAAGACGACTTAAGCCACTCAGCAAACGGTTGAAGTCGCTTGTAGTCAAACATCATACCAATAAGCAAACAGGTGAAGGCCAAGAACCCAAACACAATTACTCCTGGCATGGTCACCGTAAGTGGTCGTCCAGACAAGGTAAGGGTTGAAACCAAAAAGTCTAACGCTACATAGCCACAATAAGCAGCCAGTACGTACCCCAAAAGCGCCCCACCCACTCGTGCAATCATCATAGTACTTTCCCTTCCCTTACATACATTCTGTCCCGCCACTATAGTATGCCTTTACTTCTATAATGCAACTACACATTTCTAGATTAAGAGAACTACCGTTAATTTCAAATAAGTTTGGAAGTAGCAAAGAATTTAAGAGATTTGCACCTTGAGTTGTAATTTTTCTGCTCGTGATAATTTACGAATAGCCGCTTCTTTGATTTGCGCTTCACTCCGATTAATGGCTTTTTCAGAATAGACTAAGGTGACAGGCCGGTGAGCTTTGGTATATTTTGCCCCCTTACCCTTCGCCCCCTCTCCATTATGTTCCTTTACGCGCCGTTCTAAATCAGTAGTCACTCCCGTATACAGCGAACCATCGTTACACTGAAGTACATACACAAACCAAAATGATGCTTGAGCTACTTCTGCCATACGTTTTCTTCTAAATAGGACTCTAAAGACTGATCGGCAAATTGCGGAAAAAAATACCAAATAAATCCGACAGCCGCGATAATTATGACAATGAGTTTAAGCATGATGTTTTTGTGAACGTCGCCAGTACCAGGCACTAAAAATTATTCCTCCTAGCAGTACAAATCCTAGCGGATAGTATATATATGGTGAACTCACCATCCGAAACATACTTAACCCATAAAAATGGTACACAAGTTTTATATCTGACAATGAAGCAAAATATCCGTTAGTATCTTTTTGGTTTCCAATCACAAGCAAATACTTACCCTGATTATTAGGATTGCTCACCTCAATGCGGTAGGTCCCCGCTTCTACCGGTTCACTAAAATATGGCCCAGCCTGATAGACCAGTCCCGAATCAGGATCGGTCATTACCGCCCAGGTAGCATCGGTGGCATTTAGACGAGCCACTTCCTCAACGCCTCGAATTTCTTTTTGTCGAATAATAATTCCCCCGAGTTGGGGCAGGCTGGTACCGGAGGTATTAGGTACCGCTCTAATTTCGGCGGTAAGTGTAAAAGGAGTTTCTGAAACAATTTCAAACATCTCGGGAGCATCAGTGAGCTCACCCAAGAGTAATTGTTCTATTTCAGGATTTTGAATGGTAATGACTTCGTATTGAGTCGGTACCGTTTCTTCTATCGCTTCAAAAGCATAGACAGACGGAACAAATAAAACACAAACTAAGAGAGCGACCCAATGATATACACGCATGATGTATATTGTAGCAAATTGTATACACAAACGCGCCCAAGCTATGGGCGCGTGTTTGTGTCTATGTGGCAGAGTGCGAGAGTTCGCATCGTCCATTATTGAAGTTCTCGTCCGTCCTTCAAGAACTTAGGTACTTCACCCTTGGATGGCTTAACGATTCCAGCTTCCTCCATTATAGCCTCCATGGCGTCCCTATCATTGGCTTGGCGTGCGACATTAAATGCTTGAATTTGTGCTTCGGTAAGCTCTTCCCGTAAGGGTGCTTCACCGTGTGTATGTTTGTGGTGTCCCTCTGACATCATCCCCCGCCCACCTGCATGCTTGCCATGATGTGATTCTGGCAAACCAAGTTCTGTAAAGATGGCTTTGGCTCCAGCCTTATCCCCTGAATCAAGGAGATTGTGCGCTTCAATAAAAGCAGCAAAATCCTCTTCGGTAGTAATCAGGTCTGCTAAAGGCGAATCTTTTATGGCAAGGGTAAAGGCAGTAAAATCATTTGCAGCTACGGCAGCGAGAATAGCTTCGTGTTCCGCTTTGCGTTCATCATGCATGGCAGAGCGTACTTTCTCAATGGCTGCTTCGTCTATTCCGGCTTCGACCAATACATCACGCGCACCAGTTACGTCACCTTCCTCTCGTAATTCACGAGCGATGACAAACGCGGCTTGCTGTTCTTCACTGAGTCCAGCGGTTATAAGTGCATTACTGCTAAACGCTTGTGCTCCCGTAGCGGTCAATGCCAGCGCAGCAATGGCAATAAGCAATGATTTGGAATTCATAATTAATTTCAAGTTAGGCAAACAATGGTATAAGGCGAATAGTACATAGGTTTCCAAGTTAAAAAAATAAGAACAAAGAATGTACATTCTTTGTTCTTATTACTACGCTCCTACTTTCAAGTTATTTCGTTTACTCTAACGTTGCAAAGTAATTCCAGAGTTTGTCTAGAGCTAGCGCCATAGCCCCGTCTGATTTAAGGTTAGTAGTACAGGTATCAAGGGTGTAACTCACTCCCTCTACCGTCACGGTATACGCGTAATCTCGACCATCTACATACGACATACAATCACCACGCGTCACAATCGTAGACGCAATTCCGAGATTTTCTTCGGTCATTATCTTTTTAACATCGTTTAATAGGGTTCTTGGGACCACCCCTTCTTTCACATCAGCTGTCTCCCCTTCATTCGTGTATGGCAGATATCGAAATGAACCATTTTCAAGCACCTGAAATGATGGTGCTGTTCCGCCCATACGATCTCCACCATATTGACTCCCCTCAATCACAAAATCTTCATACACTTCTTCGGTCTGCCCCGTCAATTCTTCAAACTGCGGCGCAAAGGCCGTCATGTATAAATAAAACCCCGCACACACAGCTACTACAAACGTAACAATCATTATTAAAAAATCCTGCCTCGTCATATCGCGATTAACCGCGTGATGTCCACTCATATACCAATTAGCATACCATCCCTTTAATCCACTGTACATTTAAGGTATGATACCAACGCAAAACCAACTGGAGAGGTGGCAGAGCGGTTGATTGTACTACCTTGGAAAGGTAGCATCGGGGCAACCCGATCGGGGGTTCGAATCCCCCTCTCTCCGCAAATACCAAAACCGAAACAAAGCCTAAGCTTTGTTTCGGTTTTGTTGTATTTTGCGCGAGAGAGGGGGATTCGAAGCTGTTGCCAGCTAGATTATGAGCTTGCGAAATAATCTAGCGACAACGGGTACTGGTCATGTAATGACCGAATCCCCCCTCCCCTAAATAATCAAACATCGTAGCGTGATATATTAGATATATATGAATAATTTACAAGAGTTAAAGATTAATACCAGAATAGTTATTGCATTTTTGTGGACGTCGATGTTGTTTATTTTTGCTTATGTCGACATATTTGGATTTTTTCGAGCTGATGTTTTAGAAGATGCCTTAGCAGGAAAAGTGTTTATTTTTGAAGCTAACCAAGTATTTTTTCTTCTCACGACAATGTACGTCGTAATTCCAAGCTTGATGGTATTTCTCACCTTAGTACTTAAAGCGCTCATTGCTAAGATAACAAATATAATTTTTGCACTTTTATATATACTCACCATATTAGGAGCAATGGCTGAAGAGACATGGTGGTATTTTCTTTTAGGCAGCGCTCTAGAAATTATCCTCCTCATAACAATAATTATATATGCCTGGAAATGGCCTCGGGTTGAATCTCTCACTCAATAAAAATTGTCACGCTTTTTTAAGCTGTAAATTATTACTCAGTAAACGTAAAGCTTTCAATTGCGTCCATAAAGTCTTTGGAATAGGAATAGCCATCGGGGGTTTCCATATTTTCTCGCGTACCCATAAGCACATAGATTTTATCTTCACGTTGTATGGCACGTGTTTCGCCGGCGTATAATCCATCCCAGACACACCCAACCCCAGCTTCACCAACCACCATCATCGGAGCCACACTCCCGACCTGACAATTGGTGCGTACACTGTTAGTTACGAGCCAACTTGGTAGATTGGTGTCCAACGGGGCTGCATACACGGAGATATTGATTGATGGCGGTCCGTCGTAGGCATTCCCTTCTGCGGCTGCCTTTACTGATTCATTGTAGTCATCAGAACGAACTAACGTCACGCCAAACAAAGTCCCCTGTTCGGTGTTTTGTTCAGCATTATTTTCAAACACTGAGTACCCATACGGCTTGATGCGATATTTAAAACCAAAGTCATGATCATCGTTTACAAACTGCGCAATCTGAGCTGGTGCTGATTGAGTTGGTGCGGTTTCAGGCAAAACGGTAGTATCTCCCGGAATGACTTCAGTTACCTCCTCCGGTTGTTGAGTAACGGTATTGTTTATATAAAAATAACCCCCGATAAAAATGAGAAAGAGTACGCCAATCAATATTGTTTTCATAGGTATAGTATAGCAAAATTAATAGCTACAACCGAACTAGACAGGAGTCTTAAATATGACTTCTTTTGGTATATCCTTACGGACATACTCGCGCTCCACCCAATCCCATACTTTACCCGCCACGTTAACCGGCGTCCCTAATAGTGGGTCATGATGGAGATTAATAAACGGCACTGAGTTACATTCAATAATGCCCCAGCGCACGGTAGCGGGATCAGCTTCAACGCTTGTAGTAATAAAATCAAAACCGACCAAAGGATCACTGACCGCCACCGCGGCTCGTTCTAGTTCAAGCACTAATGCTGGGTGCGTTACATCGGTCACTTCGGCACTTGAACCCCCATAGCTTAAGCCAATTTTTTCGATTAAGTCGATTGTGATTCCTTTCTCTAACACTGAATCTAGAGTGTACCCTTGAAGTCGTAAAAACTCATTATGTTTATCAGTGAGTCGAACTAAACCAACCCGGTCAGGTTTCGTAGCGTTTTTTTGTTCAACCAAACGGGCAATAGTCGAAACACCATCACCAGTAATTCGGGGCGGATCTCCCCCCAATACACCCGCCAACTTCCCTTCGACACAGGTGGCGCGGTACACACTCCCTACGTAGTGCTCTTCGACAATAACCTGCACACAGAGCTGTTTGGCACGCGTAAAAGCCATTCTAAAGTCTTCCAGGGTAGAAATATTAGTAGTGGTGTGTCTTCCCCGCGAACCAAATCTTGGTTTAATGATGACCGGTTTTTCTAAAGTAGAAAATAATTTTTTAGCCTGACTCCAGGTAGTGACAGAAGCTCCATGAGGCACCGGGACTGAATGTTTTTGTAAACACCGCTTCATCTGCGCTTTATCATCAAGCCATGATGAGGTCATCGCATTTACCCGCGACAGTCGGGGTACCCCTTCAAAAATAAGCGCTTGCCCGGTAGGAAATGTTACGCGGTATGAATCGTGAATTTTACCAAACATATACAATACTTCTGTTTTGTACCCTCGAGCATTAGCTTCATCAATTAAGACCTTGCCCCGATCAGAATCCAAATCAGATGGCACCGGCGCAAAGTACATAAACCCAAAGCGAGTGCCCAGGGCCAAAAAACCTAAAAAGAGTTTATCTATCCCCCACAAAATAACCGCACCCAGCCAGGTTTTTAAAAACCATTGTCCTAAGGGGTCAAGCGTCAAAAATAACCATGAATCCATTTTGGACATGGAATGTGACGTGGGGTTATTGCCACAGTACAAACACTGAGCTTTGGCAGGGCTGGAAGTTGGATTACTCATACACTCTCTACAGTTGGGTCGGAGGATTCTTTAGACACTGCGCAAGCTCAGTCGTTTGGGTCCATCCACATTTTCCGGTTGTTTGCCGTTCACAGGTGGCAGTTCTATAACACGCGTACTCGTCTCTAAATTCACAGGTGGTAACCATACCGTCCATGTCACTCGCCTCCCCACACAACTGCGCACTACAGCCTCCCACCTTACACGCTCCGGTAGCGGTCGTGACTTCACTTGCTACCTTTAGGTAAAACGCTTCGTTTCCTAAGAGCGTAAAATTGCCATCCGTATCTTTCCCGGCATAGACAGTCACTGTCTTGCCAATATGGGTTTCTAAATCACCAATACTATCGGCGCCAATTATACGGCCAACCGGTCCTTGGTAGCGACCAATAAGCAAAATTACTTTTTGGCCCGCAACCGTAGCGAAACACACACCATCACTAAAGCACCCTGTATCTACCGCACTTAATGTTCCAGTAATAGCTTCGGGTATTTCTTGTGCTGGGTTTGGTACTGTTGGTGTTTCCGTATCAGGTGACGTTGTAGCAATCGGAGTACTCATACTGGGAATAGTCACCATACTCTCACCATTTATACTATGGAGCGCCTGGATTTCATTTTTTAAATACAACGCAGCCCCCGCACCAATAACAGTCACGAGGAGTATCATCAACAAAGAACGTAGGTTGGGCATATAAGTGTATTATTTTTTAAAGATCCATTCCTCTGAGCAATCTAATTCTTTCTGCTGCCGGCGGATGAGTCTGAAATAATGCACCAAGTTTTTGTCCAATTGAACGTTGCTGTTTTCCGTACGGATCAGAAATAAATAAGTGAGCAGTCGCATGGCTCGCTGATTTCATTTGCCCACCGTAACCAGAAATTTTCTCCAAGGCTGAAGCCAATCCTTCGGGGTATCGGGTGAGTAACGCTCCGGTAGCGTCAGCCAGGTACTCACGACGACGTGAGATAGCCATTTGCATTAACTGAGCTGCAATCGGCGCTAAGATGATTCCTACAATACCTAAGATTAAAAATAATACACCCGCTTTATTATCTCTATCGCCACCACCAAACATAAGTGCTCGTGAAAAGAAGTCGGCAATGATAGCTACAAACCCAGCTAGTACCACAGCCACCGTCATCACCAACATATCGCGATTACCAATGTGTGCCATTTCGTGTGCAACCACTCCTTCAAGCTCGTTTCTATCAAGAATAGACAGTAATCCTGTAGTTACCGCCACTACCGCATGTTCTGGATTACGGCCGGTTGCAAAAGCGTTTGGTGCCGGGTCATTAACGATATACACCTTAGGCATCGGCAATCCGGCGGTAATTGCGAGGTTTTCGACAATATTATAGAGCTCAGGAGCATCTTGTTTCGAGACTGGTTTGGCATTCGTCATACGTAACACTAGTTTGTCTGAAAACCAGTAACTCCCCACATTCATAATCAAAGCAAACGCTACTCCAATATAAAGTATTGATGGGTTTCCAAGGTAAAAGGCGACAGCATATGAAATAGCAATAACCATCACCAGAAAACTGGTCATAAGTAGCCACGTCTTGCGAATATTACTCCCCTGTTGCGTATATATTGTTTGTGCCATAGGTTAGCATTATACAATAAAATCCTAAGGCGCAACAGTGTATACTCGACCTACAATTTTTTGGGATATTTTTGATCCACATACTGAAAGGTAAATTCATGGAGAAGCCAGTCACACATTTCTTTTAATTTTCCCGTATAAATAACTGGGCAACGCAACACAGGTTGAATGTCTTTATTACTTTCTTTAAGGCGCGCTAAGTGTTCTTTCATTACATGACGATATCGATTCATAAATTGCTCCTTCGGTCGGAGGCATGGTCCAGTATCTGACTGGTAAATTTCAAAAATATTAGTTTTAAAACTTCGCGATGTATCGTCAGTGTCAGGTGTAGCGGTACCCTCAAGGGCAGCGAATAACGAAACGCCTGTTTGTCTATTATTCATCATTAATTGTTCCATCATTTTTTGAAATGAACTATCAGATAATACGTGTACCAATTCATCACGTGACGGCTCACGTTTATTAGTTTCAAAAAATTTCTCTTCAGCAACTTTAGCCAGGCGTGTGTAAATAGAAATTAAATCTATAAAACTCGGGGCACCAAGATTAGTGATGTCTTTATTTACAAACTGGACCATAAAATACCGTGCCACCAATGTTTCGTCACTCGTCCATTCTTCTTTAGGTTTAGCAAATATTATTTTTGCCTCTTCTAATAAAGTTTCTTTTGTTGTCTGAGCTAACGTGATATACGTGTCTGCAAAATCTTTCCAGAAAGTTTCGGTAAGGGGAATACGTACTGAATCATTATTGGAATATGTCGTTTCGCGACCTTTTAAATCATCCCACATTTTTTCAATTATTAATCCAGAAAAGGCATAGGATTCAGCAGCGAGCAATTCTTTATTTATCTCACCAGTTTCGTCCCGAAACATAGAATCATCAACAGCTGCTTCAGGTGTTATACCTTCAGTTAAAACTTGTCGACGACGCTCAAGCGGTCGTCTATCAAACCCATTACCACCTAAATTAGCAAATCCCCGCATATCAATAATTATAAACCATTAGAGGAGTAAAAAAGTGAATTTAAATTAATCAAGCCCGACTACTCGTAAAACTTTCAAAAATGAGTTAAGTTCAAGGCGCGCAAGGAAAATATTTCGAGCCGTATGTCTATACGGTGAGTGATATTTTACCGCAGTGCAACGCAGAAAATAGCCATTTTTGGAAGTTTTACCAGCTACCGCCT
>JAZKIJ010000003.1:0-1644 GCA_040384905.1 Patescibacteria group bacterium | reverse complement strand
AGGATTATTATAGGGGTAGCTCTTGAATAAAAAACTTACTCAGGGGTTCAAAAACAAAAAGGTCTCCAAAACTTGAAAACAACCGCTACTCGCAGGCGGTTGTTTTTTTATGTTGTAGATTCTTTTAGATATTTTGGTGAGATACATGTAAGCATCAGGGTCCTTGACGAACCCAATTTTTTTCTGAAAAACCCAATCGGTTGCGCGACGTCCTGGACTACTTTCTGGGCTATAAAGGTTTGTTATAGTTAATACATGACAAAACAAATTATATTAATTGGCGGTATGCCTACCGCTGGTAAATCAACAATAGCCGAAAATCTTTCAAAACATCTCAGTCTGCCTTGGATTTCTACTGACCAAATAGGAATAATAATGCGGGCAGTTGCTAGTAAAGAGCAATATCCTGCGTTGTTTACTTGGGAAGATTATAATGGTGTGCAATTTTTGGATGAGCTTACTGCCGATGAAATTGCAGATAATGAGTTCGCAAATGGTGAGGCAAATTGGCTCGGGGTACGGGAACTAATTAAGCAGGATGATTTTTGGAAAAATGGATTTATTATTGAAGGTACTCACATACTACCTCATCTAGTGGCCCAGGACTTTTCCGACTCAAGTAATGTTAAAGCCGTGTTCATTGGCGACCATGATATTGAACGTATTCGCACCGTAGTATCGACCAGGAACGTTTCGCTGTATGATACACCAGCTTATAACGATGCCCTGCAAGAGAAAGACCTTGAGTGGGTACTTAACTTTAGTAAAAAATTAAAAAGCCAAGTACATAAATATAAAATGCCTTGGGTTGAAGTTGAAAAGAATAAGCAAGATTTAGTAAAACTGCTTGCAGCTCTAGAGCTAAGTTAATAGTTTAGGTTCAAATAGATGGTTATTCCTGTGATTACCAATTTTGCAAACCAAGCCTCCAGAGGCTGTTTGCGAAATTGAAAGGAGTAATAACAGAGACCTCGGTGTGTTTAGACATGGGGGCCCTTCGACAAGCTCAGGGTCATTCGACTCGCCTAATATGTCGGGACTTATATACTCAAAACTCGCCTTGTTCTCTCACGGAATGGTTTACCATGAGCGAGCAAAGCGAGTCGAATGGTGGAGCTGCCGGGAATCGCGCCCGGGTCCAAGCGGTAACTGATTATTCGTCTACAAGCATAGTCATCTCTATCGGTTTACGACGAACAAGGCTAAAGAAATGACCTAAAATACCCGATTCGTCACGCAGAAAAATTTCACGTATGCGTCCGCTGCTGCCCGGAGCGCTCCGCTATCGACATGAATATGACGCTTCATTCGCGACTATGTCGCCTGCGCGAAGAAACGGCTCTAGTTTAAACTAAAGCTGGCGCAAAGCTAGGCATACGGAATGCGTTAGCAACCGTAGAAACCATAGCCTTTGCTTTTGCAACAAAGTTTGCAATTAGAATACGCTTACGGCGTACAAATCGGCTTGCAAAATAATCTGTTAAAGTCCACTTGTCGAAAGCTATAGTCAGCCCCACGATGTAGAGTATTATAGCATATCTTGCCCAGAGTTACCATTAGTGTTTTACTAGAACGTAAGTATGGTTGCAAACATCTTCTCCGCTACCACTGTTGGGTTTGAAGGCCAGATTATCGAGGTAGAGT
>JAZKIJ010000002.1:0-3891 GCA_040384905.1 Patescibacteria group bacterium | reverse complement strand
TGGGCATCGTACCGAGCACTCCTTGGTACAAAATTTTATCACCCCTTAAAAAGAAAAATAAATTTCTGAATATGAATAAAGCAGATATCATCAACAAAGTGCACGAAGTGCTCGGAACAACTAAAGCTGATGCAGAACGTGCCGTTGAAGCGGTGTTTGGTAACATTGAAGCTGCCATGAAAGATGGTGATTCAGTATCAGTAGCAGGTTTCGGAATCTTCGAAGCTAAAATGCGTGCTGCCCGCGAAGCTCGTAACCCACGAACTGGAGAAACTGTACCAGTACCAGCAATGCGAGTACCAAAATTCCGCGCTGCCAAGGGACTTAAGGATTCAGTTAAATAATTACGACATTACGTAATCCTAAAACCATCGAGCAGTTGCTCGATGGTTTTAGTTTTCCCCACACAAATTACTTCATGATGTGATAATATATAGAGGTAGCGGAGGTAAATACGCTATGTGGAAAAACAAAGAGCAATCTTCGCTATTTCCCATCACAAAAAAAACGAGACACTCCTCAGCCGGAGTGTTTTGTTTTATAAAAAACTTTTATTAATACAGCTCTATGGTCCCAATCAAGCTTTTAAATACTGTTGTTGGTTTTAAATAGCCACTCTCTAAAACTTCAGTGACAACATCCGCAGTAAAGTCAAAATTGTGGGTAGCGTCAGTCATGACATTTTCCACCTGTGGCCCACATAATTCTTGCACTTCAACGGTGGCCGGCGTAAACGCCACGGCGTGTTTCATGAGCACTTGAATACGGTGATTACCCGATTCTAAGCGGAATTTTTTATTAGCTTTTCCTACCCGAATTATCACGGGATCATATAAACCATCTGATTTAATATTCTCCCACAACTGATCCATATTGGCTGGACTTCCATCTTTTAGATCTGTTGCTGGCGTGACGTCTATTCCTCGGTATTGGGAGAGCCAGGCGGTAGGGACAAGTTCAACGTTTCCAGCGAGAGTTAAAGGGTGGTTTTTCCATTTTGGAGTAATGGTCATAAAAATAGTATAGCAGTAGTTATGCCCAGGTTAGAAAACAATAACTTTTAATTACCTTATACTATGTGAGGAGGGGTGGTCAGACAATTGTTTGACCACTTTTATTCGTTTATAGTTAATCACTATTTTAGTTTTTAGTAGAATGTATATGAAAATAATTAGTTATCATAGTTTGCTAGCCAAACTTTCAGTCGGAGTAGCATTTGCTTTGATGGTATATATAATTTGTTTTAGCCCAGACGTTACTCATGCCCAAACCAGTGCTTTTGCCGGGGCTGAGATTGTTATTCTCAACCAGAATACACCATTCCATGTTGAACCAGGTAATGATGCTGTGAGATTTGTTGTCGCCGGAGGCACCTTAGCTGAAGTCCTCTATTTCGCAGACCCGGAAGTGCGCAATGGACAAATCTGGCGTAAACTACGCGTTGCCGATGGATACTATGGATATGTTAGAGAGAGTTTGATTTCCAAATATACTGGTACCATTCCAATTATTTGGCGTGAAATTGACTACCAAGCAAGTAAAGTGCATCTCAACTATGAGGCTCGTAAGGGTAATTACAATATAGTAATTAACCAAGGCGTTGTTTACATCAATCCTAATAGTGACTCGATTGAGGGTAATGATACTACACAACCTCAACCTCAACCTGATGAGGAAGCAGAAGAAGAGGTAGAGGAAGAGGAGGAAGAAGAAGAGGAGGAAGAAGAAGAGGAAGAGGAAGAAGAAGATGAAACTCCTGTAAATATTCCCCCTAAAGACGAAAGTACCATTAAAACAAGTCAAGAGTTGATGGCGCAAATAATTGTTCTATTGAAACAATTACTTGCTCTGCAAATACAGTACCAGCAACTGTTACTGAAACAAAACTAAATAAAATATTTGAAAACCGGCTCGTTTTGAGCCGGTTTTCTGTGTGCGGGCGAGAAGAATCGGTCACAAGTCACTAACTATATTTGTTCGCCTACGGCTCCAAATCTAGTAAGTGCTTTCGACCCCGACGCGCCGGCCCAGAGGGGCCCCGGCTTGCGTCTTTCGATTCTTCTCGCCCGCTACAAACAGCAACGACCGAAACACTCGCGTGTTTCGGTCGGCTGATTTGTGCGGGCGAGAAGAATCGAACCTTACAGGTTCAGTACCCCAATTGGCTAGATTGGTGCGCGAAGCTTCCAATCCAGCTCAATCAGGCTTCGATTCTTCACGGAAGTGCGTTAGAGCACTTCCTTCGCTCAGCACTGTACCAATAAAATAACCACCCCTTTCAGGGTGGCTATTTTATTGAACAGTGCGGGCGAGAAGAATCGAACTCCCATCTACTGCTTGGAAGGCAGTCGTTTTACCACTAAACTACGCCCGCAAGTGAAGAAAAATAAGGAAATGTATTTACTTATTTGTTCTGAACGCCGCGGGGGAAAGATTTTCTTACAGCCGCGGTTGTCCTACACTCGCGGGCTAGTATAGCGGACAAAGTGAATAATATCAACTCATAGTACCCCACTTTTTATGACTACTGTCTAAACAGGGTGATGCTATACTATAGGCATTATGCAATTTTTTATTGAAATATTTACCGCACTTTTAATGGGATATCTAGCGTTTACCACGATGTTGGCAAACCAAATCCATTTTTTGCTTGGCACCACCCCTGAAACGCAGAGCGAAGAAGTGTTGCCTTCATCTGACACGCCGGCCACACTCTCACGCCTCCCTTCTGAAATTTATACTGACTCATTTATACCTGATGTGTTACTCCAAAGTGCTGCGTACCAACAAGCTTCTGTTTTAAGTACCGTGGGAACTGACTTTGTATCAGTAAGCGATCCCGTTGAAGCGATTGTAAATATTTACTGTACGTCTATTACCAAAAAACAAATTCGTACTACCACTGGTACTGGATTTTTTGTACACCCGTCGGGTGTCGTCATGACCAACGCTCATGTTGCGCAATTTTTACTGCTCGAGAAAAGTGGCGTATTTGGTGAAACCGACTGCGTTATTCGAAATGGTAGTCCGGCTAGTCCTAACTTTAAAGCCGAACTGTTATATATTCCTCCAGCCTGGGTGAAAGCTAACGCTTCTCTCATCGACGACCGAGCACCAAGTGGAACGGGTGAACGCGATTATGCGTTGCTGTACATTGTAAGTGACATGGATGGTACAGCGATAGCAGCTTCAACCACTTTCCCTGCTTTAGCACTAAATACTGACTTACTCCCGCGCAGTGTCACCGAATCAACAGTAGTGGCAGCGGGATACCCAGCTGGTTCTCTATTACGTGATGGCGCCGACACTGATTTATTGGCCAAGAAAGCAGCCACGACGATTTCTGAACTCTACACCTTTGGTTCTAACTACGCAGACGTTGTTGCCTTACGAGGCAGTGTTATGGGGGAACAGGGCGCTTCAGGGGGACCAGTAGTTGCTAGTGACGGTCGGGTTATTGGTATGATTACCACTCGGGGAGATGACGAACGTGATGGTAATGGAAGCTTACGAGCAATCACTGTCTCCCATATCAACCGCACCATTACCCAAGAAACTGGGTTCTCTCTCTCAAGCAACCTCTCAGGCAATATTCCCTATAAAGCAGACATCTTTACCTCCACCATGGCCCCCTTCTTAACCCAGCTGTTAGTGAATGAAGCCCAAAACTAAATAATGACGTATATAAAAATACCCCGCACACGACGGGGTATTTTTATTTCTCCATTACTGCGGGTGAGACTCGGTCCACCGTTTATGAACTAATGCACCAAAATTATACAAAATGGTATTGGCTTCAGTATTTTTGGTAAAGGCTTCATCCACCGCTACCCCTTCAGGCAAATAGCCTGGGGTGGCTTCGATACGTAAATAGAGATCCTCAAATGATAA
>JAZKIJ010000001.1:22924-28064 GCA_040384905.1 Patescibacteria group bacterium | reverse complement strand
TACGCCACGACTTCTGCTTTGGGAACGCAATTCACGTATCCTGATCCACTCCCTACAACCTATGTGTCTGCAGTCGAATGGCCACCCCAGGTAGTTGTGACGGAAGGGACGGTATCGTGTCTTGACGGTGACAGGGCCTCACATAGTGGAGAAGTTACTAGTTCCACCCAACGAGTAATTAATAATCAAACGTACTGTGTTAGTGAAGCAAAACAAGGAGCGGCCGGCACAGCGTATACCCAGTATCAGTATGCGACCACGCGAGGTGATTTTGTTGTGAGTGTAGTGTTTACCCTCAAAACTCCACAATGTATGAACTATGATGAACCGCGCCAAAGCGAATGTCAGTCAGAACAGGCTGCTTTTCCGGTGGATGAACTAGCTAGTCGCATTATTGGAAGTGCTGTCCTACAATAATTTTTGTTTTGAATCCAAGAGAGTAGTTGTGTTGTATAATAAGAGTATGCAAAAAATAGTTCCGCATCTTTGGTTTGATACCGAGGCAAAACCAGCCGCTGAATTTTATGCCAGCGTGTTTCCTGATGCAAAAATAATCAGTCACACCGTGATGCGGAATACTCCATCAGGAGACTGTGATGTCATGAAGTTTGAAATCATGGGCTATACCTTTATGTCTATTAGTGCGGGCCCCTATTTTATGATTAACCCTTCGATTTCGTTTATGGTTACTTTTGACGAAGCTATCTATGAAAACGCTCGAACACTCATTGATTCGGCATGGGAAAAATTGGTAGATGGCGGGAAGATTATGATGGAGCTTGATACGTATCCGTTTAGTGAACGCTATGGTTGGGTTGAAGATAAATTTGGTGTTTCGTGGCAATTATCGTATACCTCACAAAAAGCTGTTGAAATACGTCCCAACATTATTCCCTCAATGTTGTTTACTGGTAAAGCGCTAGGTAATGCCAAAGCCGCGCGTGATTTCTATTGTTCAGTTTTCAAAAACGCTGCTCCCGGTACGTTAGTAATGTCTCCTTCCGAAAATGACTCTGATACGCAGGAGAGTGTAATGTATAGCGACTTTCAATTAGAAGGGCAATGGTTTGCCGCTATGGACAGTGCTCGTGATCATGACTTCGCATTTTCGGAGGCTGTTTCATTTATTGTGAACTGTGATACTCAAGCGGAGATTGATTATTACTGGGAGAAATTGTCGGCGGTACCAGAAGCCGAGCAATGTGGCTGGCTTAAAGACAAATTCGGCGTCTCCTGGCAAATTACTCCAACCGCCATGATTACCATCATGCAGTCAGGCACTCCTGAACAAATTGATCGTGTAGTTAAGGCTTTTTTGCCCATGAAAAAATTTGACATAGCTACCCTTGAAGCTGCATTAAAGGGTACGGAGTAAATTTGATTATTTTCATATAATATGGTGTAATGAAATTGACGGAATATGACGTGAAGGAGGAGCGATGATGAGTGTTGAATGGGTTGTCAGCATGGTGATGCTGGGATTTGTGCTGGGATACATCGTTAGAAAAAGAGTATTCAGGCAGAAACAGAAATCACCACACTGTACCACTGTGTCCGAGGCAGTTCACAATTCTTTGCCAGGAAAAGAGATGTCTTCTGTTCCGACATTTCGCCGGGTGCGCAAACCGCGTATTGCGGTGACTGTCATGAACGCCCACTCCAAAGGAAATGGCGTTTATGAAACCACTCCATACCAAAAGACCGCTGAGGTAGTGGCGCAGTTTCATGATCCAAAACTGCAAATGTTATTCAGCAAAGGATTGGGCGGGTCACTGCAAAGCGACGCATCGTGTGATGAAAAAGATCAACGAGGCCTCTAGGAGGTGCCTCGTGTCAATGGAGCTTGCCCCGCATACGGGCCGGCTCCTTTTTTATAATTGAGTATAGAAAATTAAAGTAAGTCAAAATTATGACTCCTTCAAAAATATACGGTATAATTAATGTATGAAATTAATATACATATTAGTTGCTTTAGTAGCGGCCGGAATTGCAGGGTTTTATGCACTTAATGATTATATTTTTACTGAAAAGCAAGCGGAAACAGTTACAGAAACTCCGGGAGCTCCGATTGGTGATACCCTCGCCACTACTAATCCCGAAGCTGTAGTAGTAGCACCTATTTCGCACGCAACGATGGTGCTGACGTTTGGTGAGGTGGTGGTATATGTCGATCCAGTGGGAGGGGCAGAAGCTTTTGCGGGACAGCCACCGGCAAATATTGTTTTGGTGACTGATATTCATGGCGATCATTTGAGTACTTCAACGTTAGAGGCAGTGATGGGAGACACAACTACTCTCATTGCTCCACAGGCGGTACAAGAATTGCTTCCGGCGTCGCTTGCGTCTCGAGTAACGGTGATGGCTAATGATGATACGCGTACCGAACAAGGATTGTCTATTACAGCTACGCCAATGTATAACGTTCCGGAAACGGCTGACAGTCGACATGCAAAAGGACGTGGTAATGGGTACTTGGTTTCCGTTGACGATACCCGGGTGTATATCGCGGGTGATACCGGACCAATTCCAGAAATGATGGCGTTGACTGACATTGATGTGGCGTTTGTGCCGATGAACTTGCCGTACACCATGGGTGTAGAAGAGGCGTCACAAGCGGTGCTCGCGTTTGCTCCTACTAAAGTTATTCCCTATCACTACAGACAGCCAGATGGGTTTGCGGATGTAGAAAAATTCAAATCTCTAATTGAGGCGGGGAACAAAGACATTGAAGTTGAATTATTGGGCTGGTACGAATAAGTACCATCTTGTAGGGTTGTGGTGTACTGCATAGCGGTTAGAAGGGAGTGGTATACTTACTACCGTATGAAACACTCAATTTTTGCTTTTGCTGTGACGCTAGTCGTTGGAGGGTTGCTCGGGAGCGAGACTGCTGATGGAGCGACTACCGGGGATACATTTTCAGTGCCTATTTTGTTTGGGGTGACGGCTTCGTCAGTACGATCTGATTTTGGTGAACCACGCGGTGACGGGACGCGAAGTCATGAAGGGCAGGATATGTTTGCTCCTAAAGGCACGCCGATTGTGTCTCCGACCAAAGCGACCGTGATTGCTACCGGAAATGGCGAGAGTGCGGGAAAGTTTGTGTACACTTCCAACCCGGGCGGTGAAGTTTTTCGCTACATGCACCTCGATACAATAGCGCCCATACGACGTGGGGATAGATTAAATATAGGAGATATTATTGGAACGGTGGGTGATACAGGAAATGCTCCAGATGGGGTGTACCATTTGCACTTTGAAGTCCGCGACGATGATAATAAAGCTACCGATCCGTATGTACGATTAGGAGCTGACTTTACCTTGAAGCAAAAAATTTCATTTTTACCCCAGCATTTTAAAAAGCTCAGAAATGATGGAGAGTATGCCGCCTTTCTCACCAGCACTTTTTCTAAAGAAATATTGGAGGCTGCGCGGTTAGGGTATGACCTGCCGACTGCGATTGATACGGAACTTAAAAAAACAGGATTGGGGACAGCAATTGATGCGCAACTCGCGTTACAAAAAATCATCGCAACCATTCCAAGTGTCCTCATGTCAGATTTAAAAACTGGCGATACGGGCGCCTCGGTATCGTTGTTACAACTATACCTACTATTTTCAAGTACCGGCCCTGCTCGCGACAAGCTCGCGCTTAGTGGTGCTACTGGGTATTTTGGACCGGCAACCGCAGCGGCGCTTGCTGAATATCAAACTAATAATAAACTCATTGCGAGTGGTATCTATAATACCCTTACCCGAGATATAATGATTGATGTATAATATTGTCATAACTTCAATACTTATGGAAAAACCAGCTGCGCTTAATGATTCATTTTCGATAGTAAAACGGGCAAAAAGTTTTACGCATGCCGGGAGGGGAGTATGGATTTTTGTAAAAAGCACCCACAATGCGTGGATACATTTAGTATTTTTGGCGGCCGCAGTATTTCTGGGTATGTACTTTTCAATTACGGTGGTGGAATGGATGGTGTTGGTGCTCGCCGGAGGATTTGTATTATGTGCGGAAGCTTTTAATACCGCCATTGAAATTGATATTGATTTAACTTCACCGGAATACCATCCTTTTGCTCGGGATACTAAAGATGTGGCTGCGGCGGCGGTGTTAATAGCTGCTACCACCGCCTTAATCTGTGGGTTCTTTATTTTTGGCCACTACATTCTCGCAATGCTGTAATAACTGGCTTTTGTTCTGTAATTTGGCTTTTAGTACCACATCGATGGAAATAATAGTTGTAATGGGTTTATACTTAGAGGGTAGTTATTAAGGTTTAATGCATCACATGAAAAATAAATACCTTGCTGAATTTATTGGAACGTTTGCACTCTCATTTATAATATTAGCCACTGTATCTAAGCTTGAACCATCACCCATCCCGCTCGCGTTGATTGCTGGTCTGACGTTAGGATTATTTGTATACACTATTAGTGGAATCTCTGGAGCGCACCTGAATCCGGCAGTGACAATCGGCGTGTGGTCTATTAAAAAAATATCCAGTAAAGATGCGGTGGGGTATATATTTTTTCAAGTGTTTGCGGGTGCGGTAGCCATTGTGCTCGTGCGCACCCTCGGGATGGTTATTCCGTCTGCTACAGCACCGGGATTTGCCGCCCCATTCTTTTTTGCCGAGGCGCTTGGCGCTTTCTTTTTCACGTTTGGAATTGCCGCTGTGGTATATGGAAGAGTTTCAAGCGCACTCTCAGGAGTAGTTATCGGTGGGTCATTACTACTAGGAATTTTAATAGCCAGCGCTACCGGCTCTTTGGGCATTTTGAATCCGGCCGTTGCGTTTGCGCTTAATGCAATTTCCATCATGTACCTCTTGGGTCCTGTTGTTGGGGCAATTGTTGGGTTTAATGTGTACCGGTATCTTGTAAAGTAATTGGTCATCTAACGCCCAGAGGACACCTATTCATATGAGCGTAATCACGGTAGGATAGGCTACATGAAAAATCCCGCCGAAACATTACGTCAAGAATTAGCAGACGAACAAAAAGAGTTATATAAAGATGCGTTTTTAACGCTGGTAGCCTTTGTCGGGTTAGCAGTTGGAATCTACGCCCAGGTCACTGAAGCTCCGTCCCTGTTTATGTGGATTGGTTTTGGGTTGTCGTTCCTCGC
>JAZKIJ010000001.1:0-22914 GCA_040384905.1 Patescibacteria group bacterium | reverse complement strand
GAAAGTTTGCTTGCGGGTAAATTAGACATTGATTTACTCATGGTCTTGGCTGCAATCGCGGCGGCACTGGTGGGTGCTCCTCGTGACGGAGCGATTTTATTGTGCTTATTTAGTCTCGCCGGAACCCTTGAGTCCTATGCGCTCGGGAACACCAAAAAGGCGGTTGTGTCCCTGATGAAAATTCGTCCTGATGAAGCGAACCGTCTGAGTCTCTCCGGAGAAATTACCGTCGTGCCGGTAGAAGATTTGGTTATTGGAGATGTAGTGGTTATTAGGCCAGGAGAACGAGTACCGATTGATGGAAAAATTTCTCTCGGAGAAAGTAGTATTGATCAATCCTCAATCACGGGAGAATCTGTTCCGGTAGATAAAATGATTGGAGACACCGTGTTTGCCGGTACGGTCAATGGACACGGGGTGTTGCAGGTAGAGGTTACACAAACCGCCAGTCATTCCACACTCGCGCGGATGATTACCTTGGTAACAGAAGCTCAAGCCAAACGGTCACCGAGTGAGCGGTTTAGTGATTGGTTTGGAGAACGCTACACGTTAGTGGTGCTCGTGGGAAGTACGCTCGGTTTGATTGGGTTTCTGGTGGTCGGGTTTCCACTGGCAGACGCACTGTATAAAGCCGCTACGTTACTAGTAGTAGCCAGTCCCTGTGCGATTGTGATTTCTGTGCCGGCGGCTATTCTCTCGGCGTTAGCTGCTTCAGCGCGCCAAGGTATGTTATTTAAAGGTGGAGCGGCGCTTGAAACCTTTGCCCATATTGATACTATCGCCTTTGATAAAACCGGCACCCTGACAACAGGAAAGATGCAAGTGATGGCGATGGAAGCTGTGTCTGTGGAGGAGGCAGAACTAATGCGTATCGCCCTTGCGCTTGAAGTGCACTCGGAGCATCCGTTAGCGCATAGTGTCGTAACGTATGTGCGCGAACACAACACGTCAGAATTAGCAGTGACTAATGCGCGTGCGGTACCGGGTAAAGGAATTGTAGCTACCATTGATGGGCGCACGTATGGCGCAGGAAATAGGGCACTGCTTCGCTCAATGAACGTATCGATTGATAAGGCAACAGAAGCGCGCATTGAGGCGTATGAAACTGAAGGCTACACAACCATTCTGGTTGCGAGCGATACGCTCCTGGGAATTTTTGCCATCGCCGATAGTGTACGCGCTACTGCTAAAGAAACAGTAGCTGCCCTGCACGCTTCGGGGATTACCCGGATTGTGATGGTAACGGGAGATAACATCAGGGCTGCGCATCATATTGCGCGGGCGGTGGGGATTGATGAAAAAGATGTCTACGCTGAATTACTGCCAGAAGATAAAGTTCGAGTAGTTGAAGAGCTAAAATCAGTGGGCAGAGTGGCCTTTGTAGGAGATGGGGTAAATGATGCGGCTGCCCTCGTGACTGCCCAAATTGGTATAGCCATGGGTACTGCCGGTAGTGATGTGGCGCTAGAAGCAGCAGATGTAGCGCTTTTGTCTGATGATTTACAAAAGATAGTAGCGGCGAGAAAGTTGTCGCAAAAAACCAATAGCATCATTAAGCAAAATCTTATCTTTGCGCTCGGGATTCTTGTCATTATGGTGATTGTTACTACTTTCTTTTATTTGCCGTTGCCTTTGGGGGTAATCGGTCATGAAGGAGGAACTTTGTTGGTTGTCCTAAATGGACTAAGGTTGTTGCTTAAATAGGTGAGGGCCATAAAAATGGCAGGCTTCGTTGTTGCTCTGCACGAAATGATACTCACCGTACAAGAAGTACGGCTCGCACCATTTCATTTGAGCGCCTAGAATCCTACTCATTTTAATGACCCTATATGAAATTTTAATCACGACGTTTCTGAAATCTACCCTTGCTGAGGGAGAATAAATAAATTTATAAAATAGTTTAGATGGGGCGAGGGATGGTATACTGGGGATTATGAAGTCCTTATTGTCGTTCGGGGTATGGCGTACCTTACTGTTATTGATTGGAGGGGCGGTAGTGATTATGGGGTTATTTGTGGTTCGAAATAGTATGTTAGAAAATAATGTCCCACCGTTGAGTACAAAATATCTGGATACTAGTCTTCCGGTTGAAACACGGATACAGGATTTAGTGGCTCAAATGACCTTAAAGGAAAAAATTGGCCAGATGGCGCTGGTTGAAAAAAACAGCCTGACCAATCCTTCTGATATCGCTACCTACGGATTAGGGGCAGTATTAAGTGGTGCGGGAGCCAAACCGGAACAAAATACTGCTGACGGTTGGCGCATAATGATTGAATCGTTTCAAACCCAGGCCCAGTCTAGTCGTTTAAAAATTCCGATTCTCTACGGAGTTGATGCGGTGCACGGGCACGCATTATTGCCAGGGACTGTAGTGTTCCCTCATCAAATTGCCTTAGGAGCAACTGGAGACGCCACCTTAGTGAAACAAATTGCTCAGGTGACCGCTCGTGATTTGCAAATGGTGGGTGCCAATTGGAACTATGCTCCAAATTTAGATTTGCCGCGTGATATTCGTTGGGGACGGGTGTATGAAGCGTACTCTGATGACCCACTCTTAACGGCACGCTTAGGAAGTGCCTATGTCGAAGGATTGCAAATCTACCCACAAGCCAACAGCGAAACGATGCCGGTGCTCGCTACGCTCAAACACTTTGTAGGTGTGGGGGCGATGCAATGGAAAACCTCAACCAATAAAAATTTTTCTATTGATCAAGGGAAAACTAATGCTGACACTGAGCGTTTAGAAAAAGAATATTTACCACCATTTAAATCCGCCATCGACGCCGGTGCGTTGTCGGTTATGGTTGGTTTAAACGAGTGGGGAGACAATCGGCTGATTCGAAATAAATCCATCCTGACAGGGGAATTGAAAACTGAGCTTGGATTTATGGGATTTGTGGTTTCTGACTGGTATGGTGTTTATGAAGGGGTGTTGAATAAATTTATAGCGAGCACCCGCGCCATTAATGCCGGAGTGGATATGGTGATGTTGCCGTTTGATTACAAAACGTTTATCACACACGTGACATGGGCACATCGGTTTGGATTAATTTCTACCGCTCGCATTGATGATGCGGTCACGAGAATCATGCGCGCTAAATTTGCTCTTGGGATGTTTGACGGTATTGATTCAAGAGAGGCAGTGGCACCATCGCTTGCGTCTGATCAGGCGCTCGCTCGAACCGCGGTGGCGCAATCACTGGTGTTACTAAAAAACACTAACGATGTATTGCCACTTTCTAAAACCACGCGTCATATTCGTGTAGCCGGCAGTGCGGCTGATAATGTTGGAAGGCAATCTGGTGCCTGGACGGTTGAGTGGCAGGGTGTCGATGGTAACGTCCTTACCCCGGGTACCTCGATTTTGCAGGGCATTAAGGACGCTGTGTCACCACAAACTATTCTTGAATACAGTTTGATGGGTGAATACAAAACTGCTGGCCAAAAAGCCGACGTGGGTATTGCAGTGGTCGGAGAAGTGCCGTATGCCGAAGGCTGGGGTGATCGAGAGTACCCCATTTTATCTAATGAAGATTTGAAAACTATTCAAAATTTGCAAGCAAATAGTAATCAGGTTGTGGTCGTCATTGTGTCCGGTCGACCCCTATTAATTAGTAACGAAGTAGATTCGTGGGATGCGCTCGTGGCAGCGTGGCTCCCGGGCAGTGAAGGAGCGGGCGTGAGTGATGTGTTGTTTGGTGACAAACTATTTATGGGTACGTTGCCGTTACCGTGGCCTAAAACAGCCGAGCAATTACCAATTGATGTAAACGGGATTACGGCTGATGGTACGCCAGTATTATTCCCGCGGTATGCTGGTTTGTCGTATTAACTATGGCAAAGGCTCGTTTGCATGAAGACGCACTTATTGAAACGTACGACGTAGTGGTAATTGGTGGTGGTCCGGCAGGAATGATGGCTGCCATTGAGGCGGGTAAACGTGGCAAACGGGTACTGCTGATTGAAAAAAATCCTGGACTTGGGAAAAAGCTTTTGATTACTGGCGGGGGACGGTGTAACGTCACCAATAATAAACCCGTCGTTCGAGAGATGCTCAGCCAGTACAAAGAAGCAGGAAAATTTTTGTTCTCGACCTTTATGCAGTACGGAGTGACCGACACGATTAATTTTTTTGCTGAACGTGATGTACCGTTTATTGAAGAAAATGAAGGTCGTTTGTTTCCGTATACCCAAAAAGCGGAATCAGTATTTTTAGTATTAGAAAAAGAGTTAAAAAACCATCAGGTATCCGTACAGACCGGTAAAAGAGTAATGACGGTGACAAAGTCCTCAACGGACTTTCTAGTTACCATGGCACCTCAAAGTGAGGTACGGGCTCAGTCTGTAATAGTAGCAACCGGCGGAACAGCCCGACCAGAAACAGGTTCAACGGGGGATGGGTATGGTTGGTTGCAGAAACTAGGGCACACCATTCATAAAGGTAATGATACCCTCGTGCCGGTGGCCGTTAAGGAAAGCTGGGCTAAAACATTAGGGGGAGTGAGTATTCCCGATGCTTCGATATCGATATATTGCAATGGCGTCAAACGACATAAAGCTACGGGTAAACTATTGTTCACCCATGTTGGACTGTCTGGTCCGCTCATTTTAAATCAAAGTAAACTCATCGGAGACGTGCTCGTGGAAGGCGAAGTGACAATAAAAATTGATTTGGTTGCTGAAATAGATGCGAGTGTAGTGCAGGAAGTGTTGCTCAGTAAATTTACTGAGACTCCTAATAAAAAACTAAAAAATGTTTTAAGTGAGATGATTAAAACTGCTCTCGTTATACCACTGCTAAACTCGCTCGATATAGATGGAGAAACTCCCGTTCATAGTGTATCGGCCAGTAACCGAAAACGAATTGGCGTCTCCCTCAAAGCGCTTCCTTTAACCGTTACCGGTTTGCTTGGTTCAGATAAAGCAGTGGCCACCGCAGGCGGAGTAGATTTACGCGAGATAAATTTTAAAACCATGGAGTCAAAACTAGTGTCCGGGTTATATGTGGTCGGGGATGTTTTAAATATTAATCGACCGTCAGGGGGGTATAGTTTACAATTATCTTGGTCCACGGGCGCAGTGGCGGGCAGAAATATCTAAAAGGGAGACGGCTTCCACAAACGGCACATTGCGTTGTCGCAGCTGCGGCACTTTTCCTTCCGCCGTACAAGAAGTACGTCTACAGAAAAAGTCCTTGCGCTCCTAGCACTGCACTCGTTTCTGAAACCCGATCTAAGACTTATAATTGGTGAATGAAGAAACGAGCGGAGCGACTATTCTGAATTTATGTCCCGATTTTTCCTCCAAAGGAAAATCGCTGGACCACACTTCTGCGTTGACCTGCGCTAAATGCTCTTCACCGTACAAGAAGTACGGCTCAGTTCATTTAACTTGGTCGCCTTGAATTGCACTCAATTTTGAAAACCTAGTTGATTACTCGGGTTATTTTTTACAAAATCATTTCAATGAGTCGTGAGTAAGTAAAGTAGTTTGCTTACTTATCCCTAGAACTGTACTCGTTTCTGAAAACCTATCGGTAACTTAAAGGATTGCACTCAATTTTGAAAACCTTTCAGAGTTTAAGGTTTGATTTGAAAAGCGAGAATTAATAACGGTTACGTAGTATACTCATCTTAATATTTTTATGAATGAACAGCCGAAAAATCCGTTGCATGGGGTTACTTTGAAGGCGATTTTGGAATTTTTAATTGCTGAGTATGGGTTTCCGAAGTTGGGGGAGAAGATTGCCATTAATTGTTTTATTGATAAGCCGAGCCTTAATTCAAGTCTGGTGTTTTTGCGCAAAACACCATGGGCTCGGGAAAAAGTAGAAAAACTGTATCTTCAAACAATAAAAAGACAACAAAAACAAGCGGGGAAATAGTGAATTAATACCGTTAGCTATTAGAAGCAGGGTATAATAAGTGATATGAAACTTATCATCATTATTCAATCGTTGATTATTGTGGCCTTAGGCTACTACGTGTATCTGATTAGTAATCCAAAAACTGAAGTAGTGGTAGAGCCACCGGTAACTCCTATTCCAACCGCGCCAGCCGAAGGAGAACCACGAGAAGGCTACACCCCGCCAACCAGCAACCCACCCGTTGACCCTCTCACCGCCTCAAGTTCAGTGACTGGTCACAGTGACGTAGGCATGGAATTCCCAACCCCCGACGAAGAAATGTTCTCCCAGTAACATTACACAAAATTACACCACAAAAATACCAAGTACGAGGCAAGACCTCCTACTTGGTATTTTTATAATGTAATCTAGCAGCTCAATAAAATCCAAACTCTGTCTAAGAAGTAAGGATTGTCAAAAATAGATTTAGTCCTAGGCGCGCAAGGAATGTAAGTTGAGCCGTACTCCCTTGTACGGTGAGGCTTACATTATCGCGGCGCAACAACGGAATAAACTATTTTTGACGATCCGCCTGGTAGTCTTTTTCTACGTAGATTGAAACAGTCCGTCGCTTTCTCGCCTTTCCCTTTAACACATGGCGGTGGGATTTGTAGATTTTATGGACGATAAACTTTTCGGCGAGGAAATCGGTTAACACTTCTTCAGAGTATACATATTCATCTACTCCGATAACGGGGTGGACGTAGGCGCCGGCTTCTTTGCCGGGGAAGTCACGCAGGAGTCGTCTGGTGTGGAGGTCTTCATCAGCGAGGAAGGTTTTCATAAACATAAACCCGCCAGGTACGAGGACACGAAATATTTCATCGCGCAAAAACTCGCGCTCTTTTTTATTTAAAAAGTGTGAGGTCATCATGTCGAGCACCAGACTCTGCGAGTTATCTGGTACGGTGAGTAAGCCAGCAATACTGCGGGCCTCGTAGGTGAGATCAAATTGCGTTGAGGCCTGCTTGGCTTGTTCGATGGCTTGGGCACTGATGTCGTAGCCAACGCCTTTCATCCCAAACTCCCGTGCTAAGAAAATTAAGTTACGTCCATTACCACACCCAACGTCAAGGACCGAGGCGCCCACTGCTAAAATATCTCCCCGTTTTTGACGGATGATATATCGGGTAAACTTTTCGAGATCCTCACTGTGATCGGTAGAGAGTTTGAGGTGGTCAGCATTTTTATACTCGTTATCCCAAAACGTAGTCCCGTGAGTTTTCTTTTTTTGTTTTCGTATAAAAGGTCGTTTTGCCACAGTTTTTAAAATGAATCTACATTACAGCATAAAAATCCATATTTTACAAGGTGAAAAGTTTCCAATCAATTGAATTTATTTGTTACAATAGGCGATATGAAAAATCCATGGGTAGTAATTGCGGTGATTATGTTTGTGTTGATTGGGGGAGCAATCTGGTATTCATCAAGTGTGTCAGAAAAAGCCAATGAAGGAGTAACAGTGCAAAACCATATTAAAGGTAACGAAAACGCTACGGTCACCCTGGTGGAGTACAGTGATTTTCAGTGTCCCGCCTGTGGAGCGTTCCAACCGGTGGTAAATGAAGTGATGGCAGAATTTGGTGACTCAGTTAAATTTGAATACAAACACTATCCGTTAGTGCAAATCCATCCGTTTGCCGAACCGGCCGCACGCGCTGCTGAAGCGGCTGGGCAACAAGGAAAATTCTTTGAATATGCCGATAAACTATTTGCCGGTCAAGATGAATGGTCTAAATCAACAAACCCAACTGGTTTCTTTAAAAAGTATGCCGAAGAACTTGAGCTTGATTTAGAAAAATTCGCCCAACACCAAAAATCAAGTCTGCTCCAGGACAATATCAAAACAAATATGTATGAAGCTCGTGATTTAGGGTTAACCGGCACACCATCGTTTTACCTTAATGGGACCAAGATGGAAGTATCCTCATACGATGACTTTAAAGCGCAAATTGCCGCCGCTGTGAATCCACAAATTAATTTCAATCTCCCCCAAGAAGAATTGCAAATGATACCCGTAGAAGGGCAGGCAACAGGTTCAGCTAGTTCAAGTGCTCCCGCTGTACAGTTTGGGATTTAACGTCTATGCGTGATACGGGCAATACCTTTGATAACGAAGCGTTTGACGAAAAAATATTTAAAAAATATCAACACGCAAAAGTTTCAGTGTTAAGTAGTATTCGACCGGACTTGTATTGTCTTACAAAAGGTAAGGAAATATTTTTGCGAGGTGAAATCCCACACCCAATTTTTACGTATACTAAAAATAATCGTAATAATTATGACAAACCAGAGGGTTTGCTCCATGAGCTCCATAAAGATCTTGCTCACGATGATGAATTGCCTCAGGTAATTAAAGAGCAATACCATCTAGCTATAGAAGAACGATTATCTAAAATCAAATTACTTCGTCAAACACAGGCCCTGGGTCGAGATGTTAATCCAGAAATGAGCATGCGTTTATTTCTCGAGTATTCAAAGCAACTGTATGGTACTGTTGATGCCGACATTTTTTTAAAAGTGATGCAGACAGCTGAGCGAGAAATTAATAGAATGATAGCTAAACCAAATTTTAATAACGAACATACACCATCTGTAGAACGATTAAAAGCTTTATTTTCATTTTATAAAAAGTCACATCCTCATTTCGTAAGTCTTGAAGTGACTCCGCGAATTGTAGTGTCTCGAACACCTGCGGTTACTGATGCAGGCCTCCTTAAAAATATTTTTGAGGAAGGATTTAAAGAGTATGGTATAGACGACAGCTGGAGTGTAGTAGTCGATAGTAAAGGTGCTCGTTCGACTGTTTCTGTTTCTTATAATTTACAGAAAATTTATTTACCAAGTAGTGAACAATTAATTAAACGAAGTAAACGTAAACGGTTAACAGAAGCACGAGTGCGCGGACTGATTGCTCATGAAATTGGAACGCACGTCGTTCGTAAGATACGGGGGGAACGTTCCGTATTAAAATTATTAGGAGTGGGATTACATCAGTATGAGCAAGGTGAAGAAGGACTAGCAACCTATCGTGAGCAACAAGCGCAATCTTTGCAAGGATATTCGGGGTTAGAGGCATATTTGGCTATTGGTTTGGCACTTGGATCTGATGGTGCTCATCCGCGAAATTTTTCTCAAACTCATGCACTGATGACTGATTATTTTCTCATAACGGAAAATACCTCAATTGAACATGCAAAAGAACTGGCGTGGAATCGATGTGTGCGAATATTTCGAGGGACTTCAGGTATGGTTCCGGGTGTAGTGTTTACCAAAGATTTAATATATCGGAAAGGAAATATGCGTCATTGGGAGGCGGTGAAAAATAATACCTTACCCGACATTACTATTGATGCGGGGAAATTTGATCCCACTAATGAACAACATGTTCACTTTCTGCAGTCTATTGGAATAACGTAAAGCGATGTGCTTAGCGGATAATCCAGTTAATTACTACTTGATCCTTGTAACTGTTTAATCGCTCCCACTGGTGCTGTGTGTCTTTAGTTGTGTATAAATTACCTACCAGTGAAGAATCTTCAGAAGTAACCGTAAAATATAAAGAATCTTTTGTAATTTGGGTGTCATCCATACTTATAAACTCATATTTTTTTGGAAGATAGGGTTTGTATCCTAGAGAGATTTTAAATATAGCCAAACCAATACTTGAAGTCATGCCATAACCATTTCTATCTTTTCCATGGCTTATGGTAATTTTTTGTGACCGTGCTGCATGTTCTGTGAGTAAAAAATCTGCATACAATGAAGGACCCGCTGGAAGAGTGCTCATATTCCAGGTGTCGGCAAAAATTTTATAGCTAATATTTACTTCGGTAGCGTTCTCTGAAAAAATAATAGCTCCTAATTTAACCTCACTTTCAGTTATGATTAAAATTTTAAAATCTCGCTTCACTTTATTGAGTGTAGTCTCATAGAGATTAATAATTTGAGGATTATCTTTTTGAGCAATTTTGGCAACATACATTGGTTCAAACCAAGCTAGATGATCTCTAGTAAGTGTTTCAATCGTGTAGGCAATCTCGTCCCTCATTTGATGAGTAAACGTTTTGAGGATACGTTTTGCGTTGGTTTTGTTGTAGTGAGAAAAACTATCGGTGCCGATAGTTTTTCGCCAACTTACTTTATCAGGAATAGTAATTATCATAGAGTGGGAGTATAGAGTGTCACCTGTAGCTGATCAATATATTTAAATAGTTGTTCGTATTTTTGAGCAGTTTCTTCATTTCCAATTATATACCCCTGTGTAATTTTATTCCCCGCTACAGGAGCCTCAAGGATAAGAGAGTTATAAGGCAGTGTGTTGAGGTCCGTTTCGTGAATCGAATAGCTAGGTTTAATCTCGGGATGACATCCAGTCGATAATTTAAAAATTGCCACCCCAACATTTGAATGGACTCCATAGGGGTTTAAATCCACACCGTGGACTAAAAACGGTAGCTTGTTCGCTAAGGCATGTTCAGTGGCAATATACTCTGCGTAGAGTGCGGGTGAACATTTGAATGAATGCAAAGACCAGTCCGAAGGGTAGGTACGATACACCATCGAAAGGCGTTCTTTTCGTAATGTGAAAATTGTACCACCAATTGGGACTCCTGCTTCGTAGAGGATTAAAATGTGGTAGGGATGTATAATAATGTCTTTCCCTAAGGTTGTCCCATATACATCATACGGACGAGGGTTGTGCTTCGTTGCTAAATTAGCATTATAGAGTTTTTCAAACCAGGAAATATGCTCTGTCGTCAGTAATTCAAACGAATGGGTAATGGTCGTAGTGGAAATGTCTTTGAGGAGGGATTGAATTTTCTTAGAATTATTTTTTCCAAAATCAGGGAATATTGAGGGGTCAATTTCTTTAATCCAGCGATGTTTTTCAGTATGGTGGATTATCATAGGTTAAATGTTGCTATTTTATAACATATGTGGTATTATAAATCAAATTTGGGAGCGCAAAAAAAGCAAACTTCCCACTCTCTAACCTTCATTTCCTAATTATTGACCGCTATGAAAAAAGCTGATTTAAAAAATATCATAGCTTTTGTGATGAGTGCTCACGGTTCTTCTGTACGCAGTCTTAAAAAATACGCCGAAGATACCAAAACTGCATATAGATTGATGTTAATTTGGGACAATAAAACACCGCTACCGGTAAATGCAGATCGTTTTGATATTGTATTACAAATAGATTTTACAAAACCAAGTAAAATTAGCGAAGCTCTTTTTCCATACCAAGATGAACTGCTCGCAATAACCTGTCGTACTGAAACAAATATTGCCCGGTTTGCAAAAATTATTCCTCATGTGCCGTATTTGCGGACACCAACCAGTGATTCTTTGTCATGGTCCACTGATAAATATGAAATGCGTAAGCGTTTTAAAGTGTACGACCCAAAAATGACTCCTCGTTTTACACTCATTAAAGACGTTTCTGAAAAAGAAAGTAAACGCCTCATTGAAAAAATTGGTTTTCCCATGATAATTAAGCCGGCAAATTTGTCGGGTAGTTTGTTTGTTTCAATTTGCTACCACGAAGATGAACTTAAGAAAGCACTAGCGACCTGTTTTCGTAAAATTCGAAAAGCCTACGAAAAAGATAAGCGTCTAGAAGAGCCTAAACTTCTTGCTGAAGAATATATGGAGGGGGATATCTATTCCATTGATAGTTATGTTAATTCACGAGGTGGGGTATATCATTTGCCATTAGTGCGCGTAAAAACCGGTAAAGATATTGGACATCAAGATTTTTATGGCTATCAACAGATGACCCCCACTATATTAAAGCGAGATACAATAGAACGCGCTGAGCGGGTGGCTGAGACTGCTATTCATGCCTTAGGGTTGCGAAGTACTACAGCGCACACTGAATTAATGAAAATCGATGGGGAATTTAAAGTGATTGAAGTTGGTCCACGTATGGGCGGTGCACGAGATAAGCTCTATTCTCTTAGTTGTAATATTGATCACCCACTCAATGATATTTTAATTCGCATTCCTCGTAAGCCAAAAATACCAAAAAAATGTAGTGGCACCGCTGTGTACATGAAATGGTTTTTACCGAAAGAGGGTGTCATTACTTCAATGACGGGAATAAAAAAAATTGAACAATTAGAATCGTTTTATAAAATTGAAATCAATAAAAAAATTGGTGACCGTGCAATGTTTGCTCGAAATGGTGGTAAATCAGTCTTTAATTTATATATGAGTAACACTAATCGAGGCGCATTGTTAGCTGATATTAGGCGAGTGGAGCAATTGGTTAAAATAAAGATTAAGTAACTTCCTTAAAGGTGGATACGATAGCGGGCAAAGCCCGCTATCTTTGTTATGATAGTACTATGATACGGACGCGGAATTTCTTTTTGTTTATTTTACTGCTGGCGTTTTTGCTTGCCGGTATTGTGCTGACGCTTTGGTTTTCGGCTGACGGTAGTTCAACTACGAGCTATCGAGAGATGTTGTTTGGGACTGAAACTGCAACCATGACAGCAGAAATCGGCACTCCGACCGATGATAAACAAAGCCGATTAGAAGCGTTACGCAAGAAACTCTCAACCTTTACCGATGTGGCGCTAGCGCCCACTCCAGAGGAAGTAAATACAGAACCTGACGTGACTGCTACCACTAGTGAGGAAACAGAGCCAGAAACAGTCGCAACCGTGCAGTTGTGTGCAAATTATCGAGCAGTTAATGTGCCGCAATTAACCGGTGGATTACTCTACAGTGAATCAGCGGGACAACGTACGTTTTCTAAAATGGAAACTGTCATGGGAGATGCCTCGAGCACCATTACAACCACCAGTCCTACCATCGTCTTTACGTTACCACTCCGGTCAGGTGATTTGGGAGTGACTGATTGTATTGCGTCGGATATTGTGGCGGTATCACCAACGGGAATGCCGATTCGTAACTCTGACGTGGCCGCGTATAGTGGTAGTGGGGAAAGTACGTTGATTGGCTACACGATTGACGGGTTAACGTTGTTTGGCAAAACCTCAAGTATTGATACTGATGAATGTGGCGGGGCTACCGTCGGCGGTGTGTATCGGTACTATCTCTCTCCCGAACGAGACACGTTGCTTAATTGTTTTGTAGCGATACCAGTGGCCCTCTAAACTATGGAGTATGCGCACACTTATCTTGGATATAGAAACAGTGGGCGAGTCGTGGGATAGTCTGGATGCGGTTACCCAAAGCAGTTTGCGTGCATGGATTGACCGTAAGGTACGCACTAACGAAGAACGAGAGGGGTTACTCACTACTGTGCAAAACGAACTAGGCTTGTCACCGTTTACCGGACGAATTGTGGCGTTAGGAGTATACGATTTGGAACGAGCCCACGGGGCTGTGTATTATGTCGGTACTGGCGGGGAATCAGACGAAGTGGTGGGAGACTTTATTTTAAAAAATCGTTCGGAAGCCTCACTTTTGGAAGAGTTTTGGGAAGGGGCGCGTGAGTACGACACGTTTGTTACGTTTAACGGCCGTGCGTTTGCTATGCCGTACATCATCCATCGTTCGCTTTCACATGGTATTCAGCCGACTCAAGAGCTAATGAAATATCGCTACCTGACTCAGCAATCAATGCCGTATCATATTGATGTGCTCGATGAGCTTACCTGGTACGGTGCGATGCGTACCCGACCAACCTTACACCTCTTGTGCCGCTCATATGGAATCACCAGCCCAAACCTAGATGGGGTTCAAGGGACGCTAGTAGCAAATTTGTTTTCCAAAAAACAATTTCGTGATATTGCTCTCTACAATCTGAAGGATGTGGTGGCGATTAAAGAATTGTACACCGTCTGGCTTAAAAACATAGCGCCGGTTAATTTCCTGGCCACCCTTGATTTTTAGTCATATGGTCATAACGCTTAGGATGGGCTATAGGAGAAAACGAGGTTCGTATAGCCCGCCTTTTGGTATACTTTTAGTATGAAATCTATTCTGGCGTTGTTGGCAGATTTTGCGAATGGAATATTTGCAGTGTTGATTGCATGTGCTGTCTATAATATCGAACCGCTCTGGTGGTATTTTTTAATTGGGCTACCGCTTGCGATGTTGCCTGACATTGATGCGATTCCCGAAATACTCAAACGAGGGAAAGTCAGTACTGACGCCAGCTACACCCGAGACCACCGGACATTTTTGCATTATCCAATCATTTCGCTATTTATTTTTACACCAGTACTTGTGTGGGGTGGATTTTGGGGATTGATAATTGTGCTCGCGGTGGCGCTCCATTTGTTAAATGATTTATATGGTACCGGCTGGGGGCTTCAATTGCTGTGGCCACTTTCGACGCGGCACTACAAATTTTTTGGGCGCCGCGCTAATCGTTTACGTTCTATGCTTGCAGACGGTGGGTATTTGAAACAATTACCGATTGAAGAAACAAAATTACGCTTTATGGTGTCGTGGACCGAAAATGAATTACAGGACTACATCACTAGATTTGGGGTGGATGATTGGATTATCTACTGGTATTTACGTCCAAATTGGGTGTCTGTGGTAGAGTATTCATTATTCCTAGTAGCAGCTACTCTGATGCTCGTTAATCTATTGTAAGTATATGAAAAAATTTCCTGAAGGATTTTACTGGGGTAGTGCTACGGCAAGTTATCAAGTAGAAGGTGGTATTGATAACACCGACTGGGCCGAAGCGGCGCGGGCAAGACGCGTGCCTGAATGTGGCATTGCTTGTGATCACTATAATCGCTACGAAGCAGATTTTGATTTAGCTAAATCGCTTGGTCACACCGCACACCGATTATCTGTCGAGTGGGCGCGGATTGAGCCTGCCCCAGGAAAATTTAATGAAGAAGCAATAGCTCACTACCGAAAGGTATTAGAGGCCCTACATGCGCGCGGACTAAAACCCTACGTTACAATTTGGCATTTTACTCAACCACTATGGTTTTCTGAAAAAGGGAGCTTTGAACAAAAAAATTCACCCGAAATTTTTGCGCGGTATTGTGCGTACGTAGTGGGGCAATTAGGTGACCTCTGTGACCACTTTTCTACCATGAACGAACCGAATGTTTTTGCGAGTAACGGCTGGTTGCGCGGTAGTTGGCCTCCATTTAAACGCTTTGCAGTCACGGATGTTATTTCTATTACGAACTCTGGCAAAATGCTTGATTCAAGAGCGAGTAAAGGCATCAATCCGTTATTTTTGTATTTGCGGGTGATGAAAAATTTGGCCAAAAGTCACAATGCAGCTTACAAAGCCATTAAAAAAGTTTCCCCAACTACGGAAGTTAGTTTTGTGCACCATGTAATTGTGTTTGATGCGAACAAGAGTCTCGTTAATAAAATCAAAGCCCGTATCGCAAACTACAATTGGACCTACAAATTTATGAATCGCACGAAAGACTGTTGTGATTCGATTGGTCTTAATTATTATTTTTATACGCAGTTTGGTGACGACAGAACCTGGCGGAAGACTGACATGGATTGGAATTTTGCGCCAGAAAAAATTGAAACAGCGCTCATGATGCTCGCGCGCTACAACAAACCTTTGTTTGTGTCAGAAGGTGGCGTTGCTGACGCTGCTGATAGTATGCGGGCTGAATATATTAAAGGACAAGTGTTAGGAACCTGGCGGGCCATTGAAAAAGGAGCTGACGTACGCGGGCACATGTACTGGTCATTGCTTGATAACTACGAATGGGCACTAGGCTTTGGAATGCGCTTTGGATTAATTGCGGTAGATTACGCTACGCAAGAGCGAACCCCTCGTTCCTCTGCGTACGTGTATAAACAAATTTGTATCACGAATGCTGTAGTAGAATAGAGGTATAATGGCATGGATATTACTCGCAACTCTCGGGCAATTCCTTAATGCGTTGGTGGCATTCCTCGATAAATATATTGTTTCTGACGATAAGGCTCTACCACGACCCTTCGTCTACGCGTTTTATTCGTGTATTTTAACTGGTGGTTGGGTGGTGATTTATTTGGTGGGGTTTATTCCCGGATTACGATCCGTCGGGTTTCCTCATTTCTCTAATGTTGAGTCGCCGACTATTCAGGTGGTATCAATGTCGTTTTTGGCTGCCTACACGTTTTTTATGGCCCTCGTATCGATGTACTCGGCTTTGCGTAACGCAGAGGCAGTAAACGTGATGCCGGTGATTGGGGCAGTGTCGGCCATTTCGTCATTCGGAATGGTGTATTTGTTTTTGGATGTGGCGTTTTCGCCCAATTTTATGTGGGGTGTGGTAGTTCTGTCTTTAGGAACACTTTTGGTAGCACAAACCATTCCTAAGATGGAAGACGTCATCCATGTTTTTCACAGTGGATTATTTTTTGCGCTCCACTTTATTACCATGAAGGGTTTGTTCCTCGAAACTAACTTTGACGATGGTTTCTTTTGGTCGCGCGTCTGTTTTGTACTCTTCGCGCTCTCACTGTTACTTGTCCCTACCTACTACAAAAAAATTCGTGAACAAACCGGTACAACTACCAAAAAGACCGGTGCATTAGTGATACTCGCCAAGATTCTAGCTGGAGTTGCCGCCTTCCTCTTACTTAAAGCAACAGACTTGGGAGACGTGGCAGTAGTGCAAGCGCTTGATGGGGTGAAGTTTGTATTTATTTTATTAATCACGATTGTATTTGCTTCACTATTACCCGATAGTGTCGCCACACATGAGGCGAAGCCAAAAGAAGTTATGCGGCGGGTGCTGTATGTTTTAGTAATTACCGCAGGCTATTTCATCTTATTTACCTAATATGTCTTCCACAATCGGTACATTTCTGCGTTGTTCTGCGCAAAATAATCCTCACCGTACAGAAAGTACGGCTCGTCATATTTTACTTGAACGCCTTGAACTGCACTCGATTCTGAAAGACATTCCAAATTTATTAACGTATTAAATTAATTAATAATTATTTTTATGAAATGGTTTAAACGGGTTGTGGTTGGTCTTATCATTTTGATACTGGTACTCAGTATTATTGTGTGGTTGTTGGCGCGCAAACCGGTTCCGGAAACTATTACCTATGGTATGTCCTTTAATACTATGTACGCTCGAGAATTGGGTCTTGATTGGAAACAGACGTACGACGCGTTACTTGATGAAATGCAAATACGCCATTTGCGTCTCGCGGCTCACTGGCCGATGATTGAACCGCGTAAAGATATTTATAATTTTGAAGAACTGGATTACCAGGTAACAAAAGCCGAAGAAGTTGGTGCGACAGTCGTGCTAGCGGTAGGCAGACGTTTGCCCCGGTGGCCTGAATGTCATGTGCCTGATTGGGCACGGGAACAAAGTTGGGAGATTCAAAAGGCTGAGATTGTAGAGTACATGACCACGGTCATTAATCGGTATAAAAATAGTCCTGCTATTACAATGTGGCAAGTGGAAAATGAACCGTACCTTAGTCTGTTTGCGTTTGAACACTGTGGCGCTTTGGATGAGGCATTTTTGGAGCAAGAAATTGCCTTGATTAAATCACTTGATGGTACGAGACCAGTGCTCGTCACTGATAGTGGTAATCTCGGCACGTGGGAAGGAGCGTATCGTCATGGTGATGCGTTTGGTACCAGTGTCTACGTACATTTTTGGAATCCGGAGTTGGGCCAATTTAGAACATTTTTGCCACCATGGTTTTACCGAGCTAAGGAAAAAGTAATTGCGTTGCGGTATGGAGAAAAGCCAACCTACCTGATTGAGCTCTCAGCCGAACCCTGGCTCGTAGCGCCGGTGACTGAAGTAGACCTCGCTACGCAGTTTACCCGCATGGATGTAGAAAAATTTAATGATATTTTAGAATACGCGCGTGATACGCGGTACCCGACGCAGTACCTCTGGGGTGGTGAATGGTGGTATTGGTTACTCCTGCAAAATGAACCAGCAATGTGGGAGCGCGGTAAAGAAGTATTTGGCGCACATAATCCAGAATAAAGTATGTTTGAACCAATTACTAAAACCAAAACTCACCTGGTGTCTTCTGGTGTTGATATAACCGGGCGCGCCATACAGACGGTTGATGGAGTGGTTACTAAAGCTACCAAAGACATGGATGGATACATAGCTCCGTTACGTACGTCAGTGTTGACGCGATTTCCCATTTTGTTTTCGCTTTTGACTACCTTTGGGGTAGCTACAACCTTTTTAGCGTTTGAAAAAATTGTGTCGAGTATTGTATTCTTTGATCAACATCCGTTTTTGATGTTGATACTTGGGATTAGCATTTTGGCTTTGACTGGTACACTGTATAAGAAATTATCATAACCTATGACATTTTGGCACTTTGTATTTTCTTTTCTGTTTGTGCGTAATTGGCACACCGGAAAAAAAGAACTTTCGCGACCTCGCGTGGCGCTTTTTCTAGGAACTATAATTGTAGTTGTGATTGCGCTCTCCTTGATTAGTTTTTTGCAGTCGCCGGTAGTGTACACACCGTAGAAAATACTATGGAGCGGTTGTTTTTGATACTGGGAGTGCTCGCATTAGTAGCTGTTGTCGGCGTATTCTTGTTCCTGCAATACTGGCTCTAGACGATTGAATTTTAGGTAAAAATAAGCAATACTAGGTACTATGAAACATATTATATGGGGTTGTCTGTTGGTGCTGTTGCCGGTACAGCTGATATTTGCAAATACAGTGGTCCGATCGGGAGAAACAGTTACCTTGGCAGAAAACCAGTCTATTGAGGGGAGTTTTTATGTAGTAGGGGGAACGGTGGCCCTCGCCGGCAAAGTAACGGGAGATACCATGGTCATTGGTGGTAACGTCACTATTGGTGGGGAAGTAACCGAAGATTTGGCCGTGCTCGCCGGTACGGTAAATATTCAGTCTCCCGTGAAAGAAGATGTTCGGATTATCGCCGGGCAAGTGACCATTACAGAAAATATCGACGGTAACTTGGTTGTGGTGGGCGGTAAGGTAAATATTTCATCAAAGGCTACCATCAAAGGAGATGTCCTTTTTTACGGTGGAGAATTAATTGTGGAAGGAGCAATTGATGGAAAGCTTTTAGGTAGCTCGGAAAGTGTTCGAGTGGATGGTCCGGTAAAAGGCGGTATTGATGTGTCAGTGCACACCCTCACCCTCGGTGAACAGGCCAACGTGACAGGAGATATTGCGTACACTAGTGATCGTGAAGTTGTACGAGCGCCGGGCGCCACGATTTCGGGTGCGCTTGTAAAAAACGATGTCACGGTTGAGGCTGATAACAACCAAGCCCTTCGTTCGCTTGCCATCGCATTTTTGGTGTCGTTATTTGCGACGCTGTCATTCTATTTGATGTTCCGACGTCATATCGAAACCTTTGCACGTACAGTTCGTACGGGAGTGTTTGTAAAAACAGCTATTGGATTTGTTTGTGTGTTTATGGCGCCGCTACTTATTACGATTCTCCTGGTCAGTATTCTTGGCTTCTTGGTGGGATTGATTGTGTTATGTGCTTTTGCCCTCATTCTAACGCTCGCGCTACCGTTGCTTGCGGTCACTGCCGGTTCTCATATTGCCCAGCTCTACAGTAAAAAACCTACCATTTCAATTCCTGATTTAATTCTCGGGGCGGTGGCTATCTCATTATGTTTAGTGATTCCATTGCTGGGGTACGCGGTGTTTGCGTGGTTGTATATGCTCACCGTAGGGACACTCATTCAGAGTTTTTATACCCGTATTCGGTAGCTTAAGGGCTTATAAAAGCTTTATTACATAAGGTTTTTTCCCTGAAATCCCGAAAAATGGTATACTGGTAGTACCATGTGGAATAACTTTTGCGCCGTGATTGAAGACCTGTTTTGGTTTGCCATTGGACGTGGCGCAGTGTCGCAGAGTAACCCGCAGCCAATAATGAGTACTCCGTACCAATTACCACCCCGACCACTCTTAACGCCGGTGTTAACTACTCCAAAACAAACAGCTGTAGTCATGCCGACGCAGGTTCTCCTTGAAGCGCACAGTCACAGTACAGCTCAGGTGGTTAAGCCGGTAGCACCACTCCAGTCGGTAGCCCGACCGGAGTTTACTCATGACCAAACGGCCAATATTTTACACGCTCCGGTAGTGATGTATGTTTCAGCTCCGCAAGGCACCGCTTGTATTTTTGCACCGCAACTAGATTTTGATGCGGTTATTGATACGTTGACGTACGGGACGGCGGTAACGGTTATTGGCTACCAGGGACGCTACGCGAGCGTTAACCGATCAAATATTACCGGTTGGGTGGTGAAAGATGACCTGACACCACAAAAATATGAAGTCTGGCCCGAGTTTATTTCCGGAACTGTGTATGACGCGCAGCATACTGAAACTAAAAAAACTCGCTTACTCATCAACGACACTTTTGGAGCCGGATTGCTTTCACTGCCATTGCAGGCGGGAGAGTACATTACGCTCCGGTTACAAAGTGAGCATCGAGCTATTGCCTGGTCAAAAAAACGTCCGCGAAAGGCAGGCTCCTGGGCGACATTACTGCGGGGAAATAAAGGTGTCTATATTGGTGTGACACCAAAAACCGACAGTATCATGGAGTACCAAAGTGATGATGGAGAGGGAAGATTAGGTTATGTTGAAGCGGTGACTCCAGAACTCGCTATTACGATTAGTATGGTTGGAGAAGGTGAGAGCGGGCGTTATACGGTAAAAACCATGTCAGCTGAAGTATGGCGCGAACTCAGGCCAGTATTTATTGAAGTTGCCTAGAATATTAAAAGTAGTATAATTATTACATTACTAGCATGTTGTCTGTCCCGGACTTCAACTGCCCTCGGAAGTCATTGGTGAACGACAGCAAGAGCGCGCGCAAGCGTCGCTCGGCGTGCGAAGAAGAGTTCCCCTCTTTCCTTCTTCGCACGCTTTTTTTTATTTCTCCCAATGGTCAAATTGTAATATAATAAGCTGTACGCAAACAAACTAGTGTTTGCGGACGCTTTAACATTACGTGTATGCAACAACCAGTAGCTTTCTTCGATGTAGATGGAACGATTTTTCGGTCAAGCTTACTGATTGAGCTGGTTGAAGCGCTCGTAGCTGATGGGGTATTTCCAGCAGATGCGAAGGATTTGTATCGTAATGAATATACCGCCTGGCGTAATCGGGAAGGTACGTATGATGAATACATTGAGGCTATTATTGATACGTACCTGGCACACATTAAAGGCGTTCACTACGGTGAATTTGCGGATGTGGGAAAGCGAGTGGTGAACATTAATAGTAAACGTGTGTACCGATACACGCGCGATTTGATTGCTGAACTAAAAGGAAAAGGGTATTACATTGTGGCCATTTCTCAGTCTCCCAAAACCGTACTTGATGCTTTTTGTAAGCAGTATGGCTTTGATAAAGTCTATGGTCGCATGTATGAAATTGGACCGCAAGATAGATTTACCGGAGAGGTGACTGATGTTCACTTGATTGAAAACAAGGCCAACATCGCCAAGCGAGTATTTGAGCACAACACAGATCTTACTCGCGTGGGGTCAATTGCAGTCGGGGATACTGAAGGTGATATTCCTCTTTTAGAGTCAGTAGAAACCGCCATTTGTTTTAATCCTAACGAAAGTTTATACAAATATGCTCAGCGAATGAACTGGAAAGTGGTGGTGGAGCGTAAAGATGTCATCTACCATCTGTAGACTTCCAAAAATGGCGAACTTCTTTGTCGCGCTGCATAAATTAAAACTCACCGTACAAGTAGTACGGCTCGTCTTAATCTAATTGCGCTTCGCGAATTTCACTTATTTTTGAAAGTCTCGAAAAATTAGTTTATTATTAAAATAGTTACATATGAAAGATAAAAAAATCTATCGAGATCAAGAAACGGCACTGGTGGCGGGGGTCCTTTCGGGGTTGGCTGAATATTTTAAACAAGATCCGGTCGTATTTAGACTGATTGCCATAGTGCTCTTAATTTTAACAGGGTTCTTTCCGGGTATCTTGTTTTATCTTATGGCTTGGGCCATGATGCCGCGTAAACCAAAAATTCACGCTGATTACACCCATGAGGGATAGGGAATATAGAATATTGAATAGAGAATAGTGAAAATATTTCCCATCCGTACTGTTGGTAATCTTCCATCTTCAATTTTCTATTTTCAATATTCTTATGATGACTAAAAAGCAGCAGGCATTTGTAACAACCGTACTAACGTTTTACAAACAAAACGGTCGTCATGAATTACCCTGGCGACAGACGCATGACCCGTATGCAATTTTGGTGTCAGAAATAATGCTTCAGCAAACGCAGGTAGGGCGGGTCATTCCTAAGTACGAGCAATTTTTAAAAACGTTCCCAACGGTTGAGTCGTTAGCGTCTGCACCCCTTGGGGCTGTATTAACAGTCTGGCAGGGCCTGGGATACAACCGGCGCGCCAAGATGCTCCATGCGTGCGTACAATCAATTGTGCGCGATTATAACGGGATTTGGCCTAACGACTACCGTACGCTCACTTCTTTGCCCGGTATAGGTGCGTACACCGCGTCGGCGTTATTAGCGTTTTCCTTTAATGCCGCCACGCCGTTAATTGAAACGAATGTACGTACAGTGTACCTCCATCATTTTTTTACTACCAAAGAGCAAGTGCATGATAGGGAACTGATGCCGATTATTGAGGCAACCCTGGATACAAATAACCCCCGTGACTGGTACTATGCCTTGATGGATTACGGCAGTTACCTAAAACAAACAGTCGGTAACAAAAATAAACAAAGCAAACAATATACAAAACAATCAGTCTTTAAAGGCAGTGATAGACAAATTCGAGGCGCTATCATTCGTACGTTAAGTAACGAGACTAATGGCGTAACAATCGCTCGCCTCACTGCGGTTAATAGTGAATTAAATAGCCTGCGTATACAAGAACAGCTCAGTAAACTGATGACCGAAGGAATGGTGCAAAAGAAGAGCGCTCGTTATACGCTTCCAACTTAGTTTTTATCTTCACTTTTCTCTATCCAATATTCTCTATTCTTTAGCGCGTGTCTTCAATCCCCAAGGTGATAAAGAGTCCAATCACCATCACACAA